>JAUVLN010000024.1 GCA_030600725.1 Thermoplasmatota archaeon
ACAGTTCGCCGAATGGTTCCACCCGGATCTGTGCACCTGAGGGTGTTACTCATGGCCATTTATAAAATAACCTACTTGGATGGATTCAGAAGGGCAAATATCCATAATTACGGCTGCAATTTCGATTGCTCCTGGTGTTCCTACAAACTGAGAAGTGAAAGGAAACCGAAAAGCTTCCTGAGCATGAGCAGGATCAAGGAGGTGCTATGCGATCTGGGTCCGGAACGCGTTCATTTCATCGGAGGTGAGCCTACATTATATGACGGCCTGGGTGAACTGGCGAGTTTTGCTCATGACCAGCTGGGCGCTTTCACGAAGATCGGCCACTCCAACGGATCCCGATTGCCCCCTCCTGATATCGATGCATGGTCCGTGAGCATCCGAACGATGTCGGAGAAGGACCATCTTGCTCACTCAGGCGGGTATTCTGCGTTGAAGATCCTGCAAAATTTCAAGGACGGTTATGATGTTGGCATAGAGATGGATGCAAGCAGTATACTTATACCAGGTTTTGTGGACAAGCTCGAGATCGGAAGGATCGCCCGGTTCATTGCAGATATCGATGAGAACATACCGTATCATCTCGTCGGGTATGTACCCGTGCCGAATGCACCATGGCGCGGTCCAACATACCAGGAGATACAAGATGCGGCGAACATTGCACGTGAACATCTCTCAATCGTAACTTCCTCCTGCCTGAGCATTGATGATCTCGCTGATCTGAAAGCAACGGATATCAGATATCGTAGCGTGCAAGTGGTGTAGAATGAAGGAAAATAATATTGACATCATTCGTTCAAAGAAGCGAATGTATCGATCACTCATTATCACGGGCCTGATGATCGGTTTGATCATTACTATCCTATCATCACTTGCAATAGGCCCCGCGAATATCCCATTTATAACGGTATTCAAAATACTGTTTCACTTTCCACAGTCATGGCCCGACAAACATTCGGTGATAGTCCTGGATATACGTCTGCCGAGGGTTCTATTGGCTGGTTTGGTGGGTTCCGCCCTGGCCGTGGCCGGTTGTGCAATGCAGGGTCTTTTTAAAAATCCCATGGCGTCCCCTTACATTCTGGGAATCTCATCGGGGGCCGCATTTGGAGCATCCCTGGCAATCGTAACGGGTATCAGCATCGGTTCGGGCTTTCTTTCGGTCCCGTTGATGGCATTTATATTCGCGATCATAACGATATTTATCGTTTACAAGATCGCACAGGTGAAAGGGAAGGCCCCGATGGAGACCCTGCTTCTTTCGGGTATCGCGGTTGGGGCCTTTTTTACAGCCCAGGTATCTTTGATGAAATACGTCGCCGGCGATGAATTGAGAAGTCTGATCTTCTGGTTGATGGGCGGTTTTTGGGCAAGCAGCTGGGATAAGGTCGCAATCGCCTTTCCATTGATCTGTCTTGGGGTGGCAGTTATCCTTTTCTTCTCCCGTGACCTGAACATAATGCTGATGGGTGAAGATCACGCTGTTGATCTGGGGATAGATACTGAATCTGTGAAAAAGATCGTTCTGGTCTTCGCATCCCTGATAACCGCAGCAGCGGTATCCGTGAGCGGTATCATAGGTTTCGTAGGCCTTATAATACCGCATATCATGAGGCTCATAGTAGGGCCGGATCATCGGATCCTGCTGCCTTCCTCGTGTTTGGTGGGGGCGATATTCCTGATATGGACGGACACGCTGGCAAGAACGATACTTCAGCCAACCGAACTCCCTGTTGGCATCATAACCGCATCGTTGGGCGCTCCTTTTTTCCTGTTCCTGCTGCGGAAACGGAAGAGAATAACCGGGTGGTGAATTGAAGCTTAGAGTAAACGGGGTCTGCTTCTCATATGAGAGTGTAATGGCATTGGATGATGTCTCCTTTGAAGTGAACAGGGGAGAGGTCCTGGGAATAATCGGTCCCAACGGCTCGGGTAAGACCACATTGCTGAGGTGTATCAACCGGGCGTTGGATCCCGAAAGAGGAACGATCCTCATCGATGCAAAGGATATCCTGAAACTCGACAGGAAGGAGATAGCCAAGGAGATCGGTGTTGTTCCTCAGAACTCCACCATACATTTTCCATTCACCGTTCTCGATATCGTATTGATGGGAAGAACACCCCATCTGGGACGGTTGAACGGGGAAAGTACGAAAGACCTCAGGATCGCAAGGAATGCCATGAAGATCACAAATACCCTCCATCTCGCGGAAAGATCCATCGATGAGATCAGTGGAGGGGAGAAACAGCGGATAATCATCGCAAGGGCCTTAACGCAGGAACCAAGGATCCTTTTACTTGACGAGCCCACACTGCATCTGGATATCAACCATCAGCTGGAGATACTGGAACTGGTCAATGATCTGGCAAATAAGAAAGGTATTATCGTTGTCCTGGTCTCCCATGATCTCAACCTTGCAGGCCGATATTGCAATAGGTTGGTTCTGCTCAATAAGGGATCGATATTCTCGATGGGAAGACCTGAGGAAGTTCTGACCAGAAAAAATATCAGCGATGTTTATAATATTGAAGTTGAGATCAGTTACAACAAATCTATTAAGACCAATACTTTCATCCCTATTGCTGTGTCGAAGAATAGATCCTCGAAGTAAATGCTTTATTGGCGTTTACCCCTAACTCAAAAGGGTGAGACATGTCTTTGGTTTGCACATTAGATCCGTTGTGTTATCACAACACATCTGCGAAAGAGACACTGTCAACTGGATGAAATCTTTAAACGATTGAATGATATATCCAGGCCTTAAAGAGCTGGTAGCATGAGATCCGGATTTACCACAGCGTTGATCATCTCCATCATCATCCTGACCCTGCCCGGGTCGATCACAGCCCTTGGGATGGATGAGGGATCCGATCTGCCTGAACCTACTACACTCGGCTCGGATCTCCTCGAATGCAAGTCCATCATAGCGAAGGGCGAGGCAACGCCTGGTGAATATACCCTTCACATGAAGATACGCGATCCCAGCAGGCCTGGCGGACAGGTCCTCTTCATATGCGAACCCGGTTATGAATATACATACCATCATCCGACAACCGGCGAGCCCATGGTTTTCACCGTCACCAACAGGGTAATAGGGGTCGCGACATCCGGGGATACACCGCCCAATATCATGAAAGCAGGCATGGCCCTGACGGACAAGGGGATATCCTACGGCGACAACGATATCAATCTTCTTTACTGCAATCCGTCCCAGTACGCCTGGGACGATTTCGACTGGCTCAGGTATGGATACCAGACGGCGGACTCGGAGGATTCTTCGGTTGAACTTCTGTTGGACGCCGTATACAACCTACATGCGACGGAAAAGGGAGAAGCGCTCTATGTGGTCGGTCCGGAACACGCTTATGTGATCGAAGCAAATGCAAAAGAAGCTGCCGTTGAAGAGATCGATGAAGTATACGTCAGGACGAACTACGCTGTCAAATTATGGGAAACCGCAACCCGGGAACGCTACCTGTACGCCCCGCACTTCGACACCCTCTTCGATGGATGGGTCAGAAAAGGCGAGACCGTTAAGCTGGGTCAGGGATGTGCCTACGGCATTCTCGTGGAGGATATCAACGATGATAATGTCCGTATCCGCTCGATACATGAGAACAGCGAGTCATTGGACCTGAAGCCTGGTGAGGTGGGAACGCTATGCGGCTTCAGGGTCGGGTTGAAGGAAATAAAGAACGGCCCTTTTCCCCAGGCCCGCATCTCTCTTTGTTACCATTATCTCGAATGGAAGGAGCGGATGGAGAACATGGTGATGAGGGAACATGGTAACATCACCGAAGCCCATATGATGAGCTGGAGCAGGCTCCACGAGGGGGACATTGGAGGGCTCAGACCCATGTGCGAGGGAAGTTCAAGAAACTGCGAGTCCGTTTCGATATTCAAGATCCCCGCGGACGATCCGGAAACGATGAGCTCCTTCTGGTACACCTGCTATCCCTGTTCCTCGATCTATGTGCCGGTTCACATCTGTGTCGAGGACATCCACGAACCGTACATGACGGAAGAGGCGTGCGGTCTATCTAGGGAAATGTTCGATGCAAGGGGACACAGCGATGATACGGCCATATTCGAGAGGACGGAATCCGTATTCATCAATGAGAACAACCACATGGAGATTCTGGCATCGGAATTGCTGGCCCGGGATCGTTGTGATATCGTACCCCAACTGCTTACGCACTCCGACATGATGATGCAGAAGCATGCGCTTCTCACCCTTCGATTCTATCTGATATTGGAGACAGGGGATACGGGCCCTCTGAGATGTGCCCTTGAAAACACATGGCGTGATAATTACATCGATACCTTTGTTGGCCTGAAGGAGTCGCTCTCTCTTATCGTCCAGGAGAAGCGTGATGGAGGATCCGGGTCACCGGAGGGTCAAGACGAGATGATCGACATCATTCTTGACATTGCCGATACGGCCGCCTATCATGCGATAGAGGAGGCAAAATGTATAGAGGGCGGGGAGACAGAGGGGATCCAAAAGGCATTGGACCTGTATCTCAGGGCAGTGAAGGATGTCGATAGTGGGAATCCCGTAGAGGGCATGGATGGGTTCGAGAAGGCATTCCTTGTAGCCCGATGCATAATGAACGGGGAGGATTATTCGGCGATCATCGGGGAATCCGGGGGGATGAACAAAATGATCCTCTGCTCTATCACAGCGGTGGTTATTACGGTAATTCTACTGGTCGTTTTCATAAGAAGATCGAAGAAACGTACGGGATGATCGGACGGGGGTATCAGTAGTAACCCACATAGCGGGCTGTTGAGGTGGATGCCACTACATCAAAGATATCTGAATGTATTCTTATCCGATTTCAGGTTCATTTTTCCCCCTGGTCTTTCTTGTTTTCGACCGGCGGGATAGGAACAGGACCCCCGGGAACAGGAGCGGAAATCCAAAGGCTATAGGGGTTTTCTACCATAGGCAAGGATGATATCCTTCATCCTTTCGGTCTTAACATCCTTGAAATATCCGGATAGCGCCTCTTTTAGATCTTCAGGCCTCAATCCAAGGAGTTTCTCCTCCTCACTCCTGGCCTTGTGGAAATGCTGCATCATCGCCTCCATGATGTAGGAATCGAACCTGGCGAAGTCCACCACCACGAATATTCCGCCGGGGCGAAGGACCCTTGAAACCTCCTTGAGGAGCGGGTCCCAATCATCCAGATCGTGAAAGAGCATGGGGGCGCATAGAACATCTATGTATCCATCCTTCAGAGGAATGTCATCGATCTTTGAGGGGAGGTACGTCGAGTTTTCCATGCAGCCCTGCCCGTGTTCAATATGGACCGCTGCATGCATGCAGGGAATGACAAGGAAATAGAGATCCACATCATTGAACTGATCCATCCTGGAAAAGATCATCTCCAGGTTCTTCTCCAGGTCGTGCTTTACGATCCCGCATTTGAAAGAGGTGCCTATCGATTCGGATATTATCTCAAATACCCTCTCCGCCACCTCCGTCTGCAGCCTGTTCATCATGCCGTGAAAGAGGGAGTTGATCGAATAGGTTGTTGCATTCTCCAGCTCCCTTATGCCACTTGAGGTGATGGTGAAGTACACCCTCTCTACACCTCTTGTCCCCTTATCTCTGTGGTCGTCTTTCGGTATTGCAATCCTTTTAATGTATCCCTTTTTCTCCAGCTTCTGCAGGGCAGGATAGAGCTTTCCCGAGGATATGCTCCCTTCACCGAATTCCATATTGAGGTCGTTAAGTATCTCGTTACCATACTTCCGTCCGATGAAGAGTTGGGATAGGATGTCGAACTCGAACCAGTTCATATCCGGTAGGGTGATACGGTTCTTATGCATATCGATTCTGGCTCCATTATGGGATATTATATATTTATACGCTCTCTAAAATCTGGTCTATCCGAAATAAATAGAGGTGTTTTCAAACATATAAGAATCGTAAATCAAGTTAATAATACTTGAGAATTAAGTATAAATACCTGGAATGCATGTGCCTGATTTGGAACGGTGTTATTATATGGGATCTACCGCTGAAAAGCAGAACGGACGGATGATAAGCAACGGCATGTTCGAGAGGTTCACAGGCAGGGTCGGTAAGATGATATCGTCCAATTATGGGAAAGTGGTCTGTGTTTTCCTGCTTTTTACCCTGCTTATGGGGATACCAATGATAAACCTTGATAGATCCACGAAGATGTCGGATTTCTTTCCGGATAGTGAATTCCTGCAGGCCAATGATATATTGAGATCGGAGTTCAACACGACTCTCAGTGTGATAGGCATACTGGAGGCAGGGTCCGGGAGCATTCTGGACCGAAACAGCCTGCTGGCGCTCAAGAGCATAGAAGATCGTGTTTGCGACAACGATGAGGTCAGTCCATATCTGATAGATTACGAGCCGCCTGTCATCACCATTGCAGGCCCCGTGGAAGCGATGTTGCTTCAGGCATCTAACGGCTCATACAACCTGGGGAACGCGCCTGATCAGATGCTTGAAGAGGCCATATCTGCTGTCCTTGAGGAAGAGAGCGCTTCAATGCTGATATCGGCGGAGGAGGTTCCAGGGTACGGGGCGGTCATCATCAACCTGAAGTACAATATGATCCCGGGGGATGATGAATCGGTGGAGATACTCCTTAACGAGATCATCGAGGGAATGAACCTTGATGGCTTTTCCTACACTAGCTTCTCTGCGGGCGATTCGAGGATGCAAAAAGACGCGAAGGAGACCCTCTCGGTGATCCTGCCCATCTCGATGGCTCTCGTTATCATCGTCCTGTTCATATCCTTCAGGAGCGTTCCAAAGGTCATGGTTTCCCTGCTGGGCCTCCTCTCCATAATAATCATATCCTTCGGTATATTCTCCCTTCTGGGATTACAGTTCAGCCAGATGATGTTCTTTGCCCCTATACTGATAATCGTTCTGAGCATAGATTATGCGATACATCTTCTGCGCCGTTTCGATGAATATATCAGGGATGGTTTCGAAGCAAAGGAGGCGATCTCGTATGGTATAAGGTTCATTGGCGTATCAATCCTGCTTTCGACCCTTACAACAGCGCTTGCCTTTGCATCCAACGGGCTCTCCAACATCCCTGCAGTCTCCTCGTTCGGCATCTTCCTGGCCATCGGTATAATAGTGTCCTTCCTTGTGATGCTTCTCTTTGTGCCTTCCCTCCTTCTTTCATATTTGGCATTGACGAGGAAGCTAGGGCTGAAAAAGGCAATTAAGGAGGAGCCAAGCCCCTTGAGGAGGAGAATAAAAAGGAGTATTGATCGGCCAATGGCCGGCTTGGCACACTTTTCCCTGGGATCCTCGATATCGGTGGTGCTCCTCGCGTTTATACTTATGGGGGGGGGTCTGTTCCTCGGCATCCAGGTGGAGAAGGACATGCAGCCCAAGGATGTCATGTCCAGGGATTCCCCTGTTGTAAAGACCATCGAGCTGCTGGATGAGAATTTTCCGCAAACGGGAATGGAGTCTCCCAACGTTCTCATTGGAGGGGATATATGCGATCCGGAGTTCCTGAGAACCCTCGATGGATGTATCTCGAACATGGCGGATAACGATCACATTGCACAGGAGGAGAACGGGGCAAAGGTGTTCTCCATCCTGGATTATATGAGGATCTCATCCAGAGCCCATGGCCTGCAGGATAACGATGGAGATGGGCTTCCCGACACCAGAGAGGACACGACCTTCATCCTAGGGCAGCTTTACGAGAACGGGATCGAGTCCATCGCCTCCGCAGGTAAAGTGAGGACCATCCTCAGCAGTGGAGAGGGAGAGATGGCCTTCGACATGACCCTTCTGAGGGTCGAGGCAAAAGGTGTGCAGGGGCCCAGGGGGGGTTTACTTCTTGATGAGCTCGAGGATGACCTCGCGCCTCTCAAGAGTATTCATGGGGTGGATATTCACTATTCCGGTTTCACATTTGAGAGATACCAGATGATGAGTGAGATGACCGATGGAATGATATTGTCCACATTCCTGACGGTTCTTCTCTGTACAGTGGCGGTCATCATATTCATGAGATCCATCAAATATGGCCTTATTACTGCCATTCCGGTCATGTTCGTCATCGGTTGGATAATGGGATCCATGCATATTCTGGGTTATACATTGAACATGGTGACGGCAACCATCACATCGATTACCGTAGGTGTTGGAGTGGATTATTCGATACACCTGATAGAGAGGTACAGGCAGGAGAAGAGAGGAAACGGTAATTTCGCAGAAGCCATGGCAAAAGCCATCCGTACAACGGGCTCCTCGCTGATCGCGGCCGGATCTACCACGCTGGCCGGTTTCATTGTAATGGCCTTCAGCAATATTGGGATGTACAGGTCGTTTGGAGTGCTCTCGTCCCTGATGGTATTTTTCTCCCTCGTCAGCTCGATCTTTGTCCTTCCAGCGATGATCGTGATATCGGAAAGGTCCTCGCAGTATATCGTCAGGAGATTCCCGGGCATGCCGGGGCGGTTGAAAAGGATCTTGGACGTTTGATCATAGATAACATCCAACGGGCATCTGAATTCCAAGCGAAACGAGGATCTGGGCGGAAGCAAAAGTCTATCGCCTATCATCAAGCCAGCACAGTCAATTATTCAAAGTCCTAATTGGTTTTTTGATAATAAATTTGGACCGCAGTATATGGTTCAGCAAGCCGAAACTCCTTTATACTCGCACGTAAATGCGGCTCACCGTAATCAATAAGGTAACCCTAATTTTTAAGAAAGCCAGAAGGAGTATACAATGATGCTAACCCAATTAAAACCCAATGAAATGGCAAAAATCGTGGCAATAGAAGGCGGACCTGGCCTTAGACAGAAGTTGGCGCTCAGAGGCATAGACGAAGGTGATTTTGTCAGGCTAATCTCCTGTCACGGTCCAATAACTATCGAGGTTAACAGAAATGTGGTCAGTATTGGTAGAGGTATGGCCGGAAAGATAAGAGTGATGAGGGTGTGATAATATGAGAAAGAAGTTGTCTGAGATGAGATATGGGGAGGAAGGGGTGGTAATAATAATTGGAGAAAGCTTACGAGATAAGGTAGCAGGGATGGGCATCAGAGTTGGTAAAAAGCTAAAGATGGCCACGAAGCAGCCCATAAAAGGGCCAGTAGTTGTAACGGTGGATCGATCTTCCATCTCGTTGGGATTGGGCATTGCTGATAAGATCATCGTGGAGGTGGATGGATGAAGATATTGCTCATGGGCCATCCTAATGTGGGCAAGAGTGTGGTTTTCAACCGTCTTACAGGGGCAAATGTAACAGAGTCAAATTATCCCGGGACCACGGTGGACTATTCAAAAGGATACATGCGATTGGAGGGTGAGGATGTGGAAGTCATAGATGTTCCTGGCACTTTTTCTTTAGAACCAAAAGATAAGGCGGAAGAGGTCGCAGTAAAGATGCTTGAAAAGAACAAAAAATCCGCCATCATTTGTGTTATAGATTCAGTCAAGCTGGAGCGAGGTCTCTACCTTGCACTTGAGATCATCGAGGAAGGTTACCCGGTCGTGATCGCACTGAACATGTGGGATATTGCACAGGACAAGAAGATACGGATCGATATCGATAAACTGAGCAGTATACTCGGCGTACCAGTGGTACCTACAACAGCGATAAGCGGTGAGGGGATCAAGGAACTGGTATCTACGATTAGGAAAGCGGCGCCCGTCGAGATCGGTAGGATCCTGAAGAGATCAGGGGTGGTGTAGGATGGAATTAACAGTGGATGAGAGATGGGATCTGATAGATAAAATTTCAAAGCAGACAATAACATTTGGCAGATATAGCCACACGCTGAAGGATGCCATCGCAGAGATCACAGTCAAGCCGCTGACCGGCATACCCATCGCTATTGCCGTCATGTACGGGTTCTGGTCGTTTTTCGGCGCATTTGCCGGGTTCTTCACGGATGGTTTCTTCGTTAAGATATTCGATGAACATTGGCTACCCTGGCTGCAGAAAGTGTTCCCAGGTGAGGGGGGATTTCTCTATTACATACTGGTAGGTGACCCGACGGCTGACAACTGTTTCGAGGCCTTCGGGATGCTAACCAGCGGGCTCTTCGTTGCAATAGGTGTGGTTCTACCTGCGATAATCGCATTCTACCTGTTTCTCATCATTATGGAAGACAGCGGCTACCTGCCCAGGTTAGCTGTGCTCATCGACACCATATTGCATAAGATCGGATTGCACGGCTTCGCGATAGTACCCATTGTCCTCTCACTAGGATGCAACGTACCGGCGGTGACAGCCACCCGGACCCTGGAGACAAAAAAGCAGCGTTTCATGATGGCAACTCTCCTGGCGATCTTCATCCCATGCGGCGCTCAGCTGGGAATGATGATAGAGATTATTCCGGGCTATGTGGGCTTTGTCATGCTTTATCTATTGATCGGGTTCTTTGTTACAGGTTTCGTACTGAACAAGATCATACCGGGAAGGTCTCCCGAGATTCTAATGGATGTCCCTCCGTATCGGATGCCTACTGTGAGGAACATCGGAAGAAAGATGTGGATGAGGGTGAAGGGATTCCTTTTCGTTGCGATCCCATTCGTAATGTTAGGTGTGCTTCTTGTGAACGTATTATACTGGTGGGGAGTCATCGATTGGCTAGCTGATATATTGGAACCAGTATTGAGTGCATGGTTCGGAGTTCCAAAAGAGACTGTTGGGCCACTGCTGGCAGCATTCCTGAGAAAGGACCTTGCCATAGCCCAGCTCTCGGCTATTGAAATGACGACATATCAATTGATCACTTCCGTTGTCCTTATCAACCTTTATTTCCCATGCGTCGCAACATTCGCAATGATCCTCAAAGAAGGCAAGGAAGGCGGATGTAAAAGCGCACCAATTTTCCTACTCGGAAGCCTCGCCACTCTTGTGGCGACAGTATTCCTGTTTGGTGGGCTCCTTCATCTGATCTGGATAATACTGGGGGTGGCATAACATGAGGAACAAGATCGCATACGATATCGGGAGGGTATATTTGGCAATTCTCGGTATAGTCGCTTTTTCATTCGGAGCAGCGGAGATAATGTTGAGTATTACTGGAAAGGAGCTCGAATGGGGCATTCTGGAGATGTCCGGTGATTTCCTGGCGTGGAGAGGTCTGATACTACTTTTTACGGGCCTATTCTACATGGTCAGTATTAAAAATTTCACTGACATCCATCAGCAGGCAAAGGCCGTTATGGCAAGCGTGATGATATGGATAATAGCCGGAATGCAGATCTTTGGCATGATAATGGGATCGATCCCAGGAGGCGAAGAAGGCGGATGGTTCAGCAGTGGAGAGAACTTCCTGGCCGCTTACTCTGCCCCGTACATCCCATCGCTGTTCCTGCTCCCGTTCTCGCTTGTTGTTATCTATTACATCTACAGGCTCAGGAGATCCGAAGAGCGAGAGAGAGAAGCATGAATAAAACCGGACTCATCCTATCGAGGATTGGAGAGAAAAATACCATCGATGCCATCGGGAAAGAGCTGGATATGAGAGACTCCACGATCCGGGCGATCGTGGATTCTCTTGTGCATAATGGTTACCTTGAGGAGATGAGCTGTGGAGGTGGTTGCAGTATGTGTCCAGCGAGCTGCTCCCTTCCATCATCCTCCGGAATACGAGCTTACATCATAACGAGGAAGGGCATGAAATATGTAAAAAAACCGGTGCAGGGGGTTAATTAACATTCAAAAAAAAACGGATAATACCGAGAATAAGACGGGAGAAACGATTGAAATATTTAAAAAGACAAGTACATTTAAGATTACAACAATAATTCTTCTGATATTGGCCATGGCTTTTTTCCATGATCTCGTTGCCGGGGTCTATAGTAAGGAAAATTCCGAAAAAGAGGAAATTCAAAAAAACTTAGATGACATTGATGGTCCGGAGGAAGATTATCGTCTTGGAGTATTGGTTGTCGCACATGGAATGCCGGGGCAGTGGAATGAACGAGTTAAGGCTTGGTTTGATAACGAAATCTACTTACCCGTCCCCGCAGAGCTCTGTTTCCTTGAATACTCACCACAATATACTGTCACCAATGCAATCGGGAAATTGGAAAAACAGTCTGTAAACCGAATCATAGCAATTCCTTTGTTCATCTGTGGTAATAGTAGCCATACACATGAGGTCTATGAGGCTTTGGAGGATACAAAGACAGACGTGGAGATCTTGTGTACAGGCGCCATGGATAATAATTCACTGGTTTCTGAAATATTGACTGAGCATGGCCTGGGCCTATGTAAAGGAGATCCGTATGACCCAAGAGATAGATATATCAAGCCGGAAGAGACGACCCTGATAATATACGGACATGGCGATGCAAATGAGTGGCTGCAAAACTGGGTGGACCTGGCAGAGGATCTTCAGGGACATATAGAGAGCAACACCACATTCCACTTCAAGGAGGTCACATATTGTTTCAAGGGCGAAGGAAATCTGAAAAGCGCGGTAGAGAACGCAAAAGGTCATCCCTTGGTCGTGCCTTGGATGATTGCACGGTCCTCCTTCTCGGAAACGGAGATCAGGAAGGAGGTCGGAGATCAAATATTGATCGGAAAATGCGAATACGATGGACGGCATTTGATAGACCATCCCAACACATTCAAATGGATCAAGACGCAATTCCATAGTTATGAGGATAATATTGAATGGTCGAAATTAAATAATTCTGGTAAATAGGTTCAACCGATATCTCTATGTTTTTATTATCTATGAGATAAAAGATTCGGTCCAATAAGAATTTAAAGATGTAATAAAATTGAATTATTCTTATCATAAATACTCAGCCAGCCATATCCCATTAAAACACAAAATATTTAAATATTAACAAATGCTTCGGTATGCCGTATTATATTCGGTAGACCAAATATATTTAATGAAAAAGCAAGATATGAGATTTGGGACAATGGAACTTGACAACTAGGGAAATGGATAGAAACGAAGAAAAATTCTTTGAAGAGGTGTGGGAAGATGGATAAAAAAGGAAGGGGATCCCTGCTCCAAAAGAGTGTCAACATCTCAACAGGGCATCCATTCTTGACATTGCTTTCTGTACTTGTTATAGCGATAATATTCATTATCCCGGCGTCCCAGTTGAGGACAAATACAAGCATGGATTCCTTCTTCGGAGATGATCCCAATATTGAAAAATATACCAGCTTCACGGAGGAGTTCGGTAATCAGGAACTGATAACAGTTGTGGTGGATTGCTCGAAGAGCAACTATTCAGTTGCTGAGGCATACCTCACCGAATTAAAACCCGCGCTAGAGGGGACAGGTTGGTTCAAGGAGATCAGGTACACCCACAATATGGAATCTGTCGATGAGAGTGCAATTCTCTATCTACCGAAGGAACATCTCAATTTTCTTCTTGACCCGAATTCCACATCCGAGATCATAGAGATGACCTACGAACGGATGATGGGTGAGTTCGACAGGCCTAACTATTACGTATCGGAGAATGGTGATATCTATCTCCTCAACATGAACATCAACATCACACTGGACGATATGGCGGTCCGTGAAGAAGTGTTCGAGGGCCTGTATAATATTCTCGAAGAGGTTCGGGAAAGGGATCCGAAATACAAGGACTTGGACGTGGGATACACCGGCGGAATGCTGGTGGTGGATTATGAAGCAGATAAGATGGCCATGAACGATGTTTTCACCACCGCAGTGATAACATTCCTCCTGATCTTCATACTGTTGATATTCTCCTTCAGGAGTCTCA
>JAUVLN010000169.1 GCA_030600725.1 Thermoplasmatota archaeon
CGCCAGGACCTTCAGGGGCGAGGTTGAGGTGAACCTGGGCTCGTTCACGCAGGTCGAGGAGGCACAGGAGGATACGCTCTCGGACCTAGACATCAACAAGCTCCCCAGATTCGGCACTCTGAAGGAGGTCAAGCTCCGCGAGATCAGGCCCGGCATGGGAAACCTGCAGATAATGGGCAAGATCCTCGGGGTGGAGGCGAGGAACATCGAGGTTGAAGGGGGCAAGAAGAGGATATTCGACGGCATCATTGCGGACGAGACCCACAGGCTGAGGTTCACGGCATGGCACGACTTCGGCCTTGACATCGATGAGGTTGTGAGCATCAAGGGGGCCTACGTCAAGGAGTGGAGGGGGATACCCCAGATCAATTTCGACGACAGGGCCCAGGTGACCAGGGAAGAGCTTGATATCGAGCCTGTAACAACACCCAAGATGAAAGCAGAGGAGCTGATCGAGGCTGGCGCATCGGACGTCCTGGTAGAGGGGACGGTAATAGAGGTCCGTGAGGGCTCGGGATTGATATATCGCTGCCCCCTGTGCAACAGGGCACTGTTGAACGGTAGCTGTTCCTTGCACGGAGCCCAGGAGGGCACCGCCGACCTGAGGGCAAAAGTTGTGCTGGACGACGGTACCGGCGCCCTCTTTGCCATCCTGAATACCGAGATAACCGAGGGGCTACTAGGCCTCACGGTCAGCGATGCCATCAGGAAGTTCCAGTCCATGGACCAGTCCGATATGAAGGCACTTGACGATGCTCTCCTTGGCAGGGAGTTTGTCATGAGGGGTAACGTGATAAGGGACGATTTCGGCCCAACGGTGCTTCCATCGAGCATCACGCCGGTGGACGAGGTGTGCGTTGAGAGGGCAAGGGAACTGATATCGGAACTGGAGGGATTATAGATGGCGAGGATAAGGGAAGTGGCCCACAGGATGTTCGCGGCGGAGTTCAACGGCTCCAGGCACGAGGACCGGGGGCTGGAGGAGAACGCACCGAATTACATCTACACGCCCCTGGGGGCCCATGTCAACAGGCTATATTTCATAGGTAATCTCATGTCAAAGACCAATTCGGGGACGGATGAATCCCCGATGTACAAGGCCGAGGTGAGAGGGCCCACGGGGACATTCTACCTCTTCGCGGGCCAGTACCAACCTCAACCCCTGACGGTCCTGGCGAAGCTGGAGCCGCCGGAGCTTGTAGGGGTGGTGGGCAAGGTGAGGACCTTCGTTCGGGACGACGGGGCATTCTACGTTTCCGTCAAACCGGAGATGATATTTCCTGTCACCATGGCCCAGAGGGACATGTGGATCATTTCTACGGCCGAGACTACCATCAAGAGGATCAGGGCCATGAAGGAAGCCATGAAGATGGAGGACCCCTCCATCGAGGAGCTTTCCAGGCTGGGTCACGAGCCGACCTATGCCAAGGCCGGGGTGGAAGGGGTGGGGCTCTACGGCATGGTCGAGATGGAGATGTATCTGGAGGCCGTCAAGGGGGCCCTCTCCAGGGTAATAGGATCCGGTGAAAGGGAAGAACCCGGGGCCATGGAGGATATCAGGGAGGATACGGTTGAGGAGATAGAGCCGGAACCCCCCGCGGCAAAGGGGCCCGACGACATCAAGGAACGGATCCTTGCGATCATCAACGACCTCTCCGGCGAGAAGGGCGCCCTCTACCGGGATATCATGTCAAGTTGCGAGGAGGGGAAGATAAACACGATCGCACTCGAGGAGACCATCCAGGAGCTTCTGGACGAGGGGGCCATATACGAACCCACGATCGGCATAATCAAGCCGATATGAGGTGGCACTACTTGAGCAAGGATTGGATCAGGCAGAGGAAGAAGGACCCCTATTACCGGAAGGCCAAGGCCGAGGGATACCGGTCAAGGGCCGCATACAAGCTCAGGGAGATCAACGTCAGGACCAGGTTGATAAAGAAGGGTTACAGGGTTCTGGACCTTGGTGCGGCGCCTGGCGGCTGGAGCCAGATCGCCAGGGATATCGTGGGGGAAGAGGGCGAGGTCATTGCCGTGGACCTGGTGGGCATGTCCATGGAAGGGGTCACGTTCATACAGGGGGATATCGAGGATCCGGAGCTTCTGGAGAGGATCACCCGGGTCGTTCCCGCATTCAATGCGGTGATCTCGGATGCATCGGTCAACCTATCGGGCAACAGGACCTTTGACAGGGGCAGGAACTTCGCCCTGGGCCGGGCCGTCCTCAGGATCGCGAAGGAGGTCCTTGTTCCGGGCGGTTCCTGTGTTTTGAAGTTGTTCAGCGGGACCGAAGTGGATGAGCTGAAGGAGGAGTTCAGAGCGGATTTCAGGGAGTTCTCCATCCTCAAGCCAAGATCATCAATAAAGAGTTCATCGGAGATATTTCTCCTGTTCAGGGGGTACAGGCCACGGTCGGGAGATTGACGATCGGACTGTACAACTCGCTGGACCCTGTCAGGTTCTCGGAAGCCCATAGAAGGGCCCTAGCGAGGGCGGGGCCTGTAGCCGAGGCCTTTGACTGCAATCTGGCGGTGTTCGGCTTCCCGTTCTCGAAGGAGATGAGGACCCCCATTGAGATCGCAAGGTGGCTATTGACGACGACATCCATCGGTCAGGGAGGCGATTGGATCCTGAAGCTGGCGGAGAGGAACGGTTTCATCACCTTCGACCATCCGAAGAGGGGGTTCCCGCCACAGCTGGGCGAGTTGGTGATAGGGACAAGGAGGCCGGATCATAGGAGGAGCATTACGCCCAGGGAGGTGGCCCGATCACTGAAGGGTGGGAGGTCGTACCTATTGCTGCTCGGACTTGGGCCCAGGGGCCTTCCCTCGAAAATAATGGAGATGGGATCCCTTCACATGGACCTCACGGGCAGGGGGATATCATTTGAGACCTGCACGGCGATCGGAGCGGCTCCCGCCGTGATCATGACGCACCTTCACTCGATGTCGGCCCAGTAGAGGTTGGCCTTGTCAGGATCCTCCTCCGGATCGTATTCCCCTTTACCCTCCCCCTTGAAGGGGGGGTTCTCCCTGAAGAGGTCCCTGTACGTCGTGAAAAGGGTCGGCTCCTCCTCTGTCTTATCGAGGGAATAGGAGGCCCTGTCGGCGAAGGAGTGCCTATCGCCCCCTTCCTCCTCGTTGTAACCGGAGAACCTCGACCTGCAGTTGGTGCAGAAATAGGCGATCGTACCCTCCTCTCCGTAGAACGGGAGTAGATCCCCGTCCCCACACAGCTTGCACCGGGCATATTCTGTCATTATCTCTCACCTTGAAGGGTAAGTCCATCTGGACTAGATTAAGTTAACCCTGTAAGTTCACCTCGGCGATATTACTTGAAACGTATTCCATCAATTCGTCCAGCTTCGCTTCGTGGACGCATCGATCAAGCGTTTCGGGATTGGCACGGACTATCGGGTATTTTGGGGCGGCGGTGCATCCGATGGTGGTCTTGCTGGAGATCTGATACGTGCCGATCTCCCGCCCTATCCTCTCGATCTCCACCTTGTCAAGTCCGATGAGCGGACGCATGATAGGGTGTGTTATCCCCTTGCTCACGGCGCCGAGGTTGGGCAGGGTCTGTGAGGCGACCTGGCCCATGGAATCCCCAAGGACGATCATCTGTGCATCCCACCTGGTGCACAGGATATCGGCCAGACTTATCATCGCCCTCTTGCAGAGGATGCAGGTGTACTTCCTGTTGGTCCTCTCCCGGAACGCCTCCAGGAATACGTTATGGGGGGCGGAAAAGAGCTTCATCCTATCGCCGTGTATGGATCCAAGCCGGAGGGCGACCCTCTTGACCTTCTCGAACTCGGCCTCCTCGGACATGGGCCTTGCATCCATGTTGAGAAGGTACCCCTCATGCCCCTTGTTCATCATCAGGTGCATCGCAACGGGCGAGTCTATCCCCCCCGACAGGAGTCCGATAAACCTCAACGTCGCACCTCCAGTTCCCCTATGATGGTGTGCAGTGCGATCATGTCCTCGGGGTCTACCACGAATTCCTCGGCGTGGGGGCAGAGCTCATCAAGGACCCCCTCATATGTTTCCAGGTCCATCACCAGGGGGTAGGATCTGCAACCCATGGGGCGGAGTTTGTAAACAGAACAGAGGTTGTCTCCGTCGAGGAAGAAGCACCTCCCATCCCTGTTTATCAGCGTCCTGATGGTTTCCGATTCCCGATAGAAGCCCCTGTATCCCCCGTTCTCCAGACGTTTGATATCAGACCCCGTAAGCTCCATCTCGGTCTCCAGGCAGCAGAGGTGGCAGTTGTGTTTCCTGCAGATCGAGCCGTCCATTGTCTTCACCTATGCGGATTCGCCCCCGTCCAGGGTGACGCCCCTCTGGCCCTGATACGTGCCCGACCTCTCCTCGTACAGTTGCTTGGGGGCCGTTGATAGTTTAACGTACGATATCTGGCAGATCCTCTCCCCTATGGGCAGTGCGACCCTGTTGGGGCCCACGTTCGTTATGGAGAAGGTCAGCGTCCCCTTGAACCCCGCATCCACCAATCCGAAGCCGGCGAGGAGCCCTTTTCTCACAAAGCTGGACCTCAGCCAGAGGGTGGCGGCCACGTCGGAGGGCATCTCCAGGTACTCCTCCGTGGATACAAGGCACCAGGCCCCCGGATCGAGGTAAGCCGTGCCCATCGTGACCTTCGCCTCGGGGGACTTGAAGTACACCTCGGAGACGGTGAGGTCGTAGCCGTTCGGGGTGAGGTTTCTCTCCCTGAACGGATCGATCCTCATCGTTGCTTTTTCAAGCCGGTCAAGCAGATCGTGGTCCGAGAGGATTGACATGACCCGTGTTTATGTGGACAACCTTATAATTATTTTGGTAGCGGCGGTTATGCGCTACAATCTATGAAGTATCCTCGAGAACAGGGTCTCCTTCCTGTTCTCCTGGAACGTCGCTTTGAGTGCGGACAGCTCCCCGCCGTCAAGCCAGACCCCCCCGCACTCGTCGCACTCGTCGACCTCTATGTTGAAAACGAACTTCATGGAGAGATGTCCGCCGCATCGGGGACACGGGAACCGTTCCCACTTCTCCATGCCGTCGTGTGTGATCATGTACTTGTGATACTGTGGGTCCCTGATGATCTTCTTGATCTCTCCCCTGTCGAACCAGTAGCTCTGACATTCATCGCAGTGATCCACGAGTAGTTCGGGTCCCTCCTGTTTGATATGCTTCTGCTTCATTATCACCATGCATTTCGGACACACTATGGTCTTCTCGAGCTCTTCTCTGGTCAATTTCATGGTCCTCGCCTCCCATTGGAACCTACCTTATTACGAGGGACTTCAAGCATTCACCGGATATATAACGATTATTCATCGATCTTCGGTCCTTCAGGTGGGGGCCATGTTGCTGATAATGTGAAAAGAGGGAATAAAAAATATAATGTAGTGATCACATGGATGATGGGACGGGGCACGAATCCTTGAGAA
>JAUVLN010000281.1 GCA_030600725.1 Thermoplasmatota archaeon
AGATATGCAAGCCTCACCGGCGGGATCGCTGCCATGAACGAGTACATGCTTGAGGCGGATTCCTCCATCGGAGCCATGGAGATCCAGATGAAGGCCATCGGAAAGGCCTCCAAGAAGGGAGGAAAGTAGGGAGGACATCGAATGCTTGAAAAGATGTTGGAGAAATACAGGGTGGTCGACTCTGTCGGAAATAAGGTGGGAAAGCTGAAGGATATCTACCTGAACCTGGACACGTGGAAGGGGGTCGCCTTCGAATACTCACCGGGCGCCCTGAAGAAGGACAAGGTCTTCACGATCTCGCAGATCGGAAAGATGGACCACGACGGCGGGACCATTATCCTGAAGGACAAGTTCGAGGATATGGACCCCCCGGACAAGACCAAGAGGGAGATGTATCCCTTCAAGGAGATCCAGAAGCTTCAGGTCGTTGACAGCGAGGGCGAGAAGGTGGGCAAGGTCTACAACATAGATGTCCCCGTGGAGAAACTGAAGGATTTCAAGGTGTGGAAACTGCTTATCAGGGTGGGTATCAAGGATAGAAGGCTTCGGATCAGCCCGCATGAGATCAACGAGATCATGGGCGTGATCAAGCTCAACAAGACGCTGGAGCAGTACACCGAAGAGCTCGAGTAGGATGATCATACTCAGGACCTCCGTTCCGGATATCAAGACAGCGGATCGCATGAGCGGAGCCCTTGTGGGCTCCGGCCTCTGCGCCAGCTGCTCGTCCTACCCGATAAGATCGGTGTACAGATGGAAAGGTGAGATACGGGATGATGCGGAGATCATGCTCGAGTTCAGGACGGCTCCGGCGATGGAGGATCACCTGAGGTCGGAGATATCCAACATGCACCCTTATGAGCTGCCCGTGATAGACCGTTTCGTCGTTGAGGCCGATGAGGATGTGGAGAATTGGCTCTGCGGATCCACCTCCATGAGGGGGCAAAGTTGATATATTGTCCAAAACGTAACTTACGATACTATCATGCGTTTTGGCCATATAGATTGCGAACAGCGATTATAAGTGAAAAATATTATGTTCGCAACTATAATCACCAAAATATCTGAAGTTCATAGAATAATAGGTAATGAAAGGAAAAGATCCATATTTGAAGATTAACAAGGTGATAACATGAGTACAACAGAGAAGCTTATCGAGCAGGTATTGGATCTCAGGGAGAAGGGTTTGGCCAGGGAGGACATAGCCAAGGAGCTTCACGTCTCCGAGGAGACCGTGGGCTGGCTGCTTTCCAGGGGAAAGGATTCAGACAAACCCCCTGCCGACGTGTATATCGGATGGAGGTCCATAGGCGTCTATTCACAGAGGATGACGCACCTTGCCAGGATATTCACTGATATCATATATGAGGAATCGGCCAGATCGGATGTGGAGATCAATGCTGTAATGGGGATCGCCATAAACGGCATTCCCATTGCCACGACGATAGCCAACGAGATGGACCTGGAGCTGATAATATACAGGCCCAGAAGGGGAGGGGACGGTGAGGGGATCGGCTCCATCCAGTCCAATTTCGCGGGGGTGAGTAACAAGAACATCGTGATAGTCGACGATGTACTGTCGTCCGGAGCCTCCATGAGGAAGGCCATCGAGTTCATCAAGGCGAATCAGGGGACGCCTGCGCTGTGCCTTTCGATCGTCAACAAGCAGAGGTTCAACGAGATCGAGTCAGTTCCGGTCCGTGCGCTCCTGAGAACCCACGCTGTTTAAATAGGTTCTACGGGGTCGGGTCCTGCATGCACTGGGCGGATGTAATAGCCTCGAATCTATTGGAGGCAGGTGGCAAACACAGGATAGCCACGGGCATAACCCCTTCGGGGCATATCCACGTGGGCAACATGAGGGAGATCCTCACCGGGGACCTGGTCTACAGGGCCGCATCCGATGCGGGCGTGGATGTGACCCTCTATTACATCGCCGACGATTTCGACCCGCTCAGGAAGGTGTATCCGTTTTTACCCGGGACGTATGAGGAGCATATAGGTAAACCCCTCTCGGAGATCCCGTCCCCCGACGGGGATGGTACGTATTCCGAATATTTCCTCGGGCCGTTCCTGGGATCGCTTTCCAGAATGGGCATAGTGCCCGAGGTGGTCAGGGGAAGCGAATCCTACCGGGACGGGAGGTACTACGAGTCAATTAAAACGATAATGGATAACGTTCCGAGGGTGAAAGAGATCCTGGAGAAGATCTCCGGCAGACAGTTGAAAAAGAGCTGGATTCCCTACAATCCCAAATGTTCCGAGTGTGGAAGGATCGGGACCTCGACTCCCTCCGTCTGGGAGGACCCTTACGTTTCCTATACCTGTGAATGTGGGTACGAGGGGAAAGCGGATACCAGGACGGATGATGGCAAACTGCCCTGGAGGCTGGACTGGCCTGCGAGATGGAACTGGCTGGGGGTGACGTGTGAGCCTTTCGGCAAGGATCACGCTGCGTCGGGTGGTTCCTACGATACCTCTTCTGCCATTATCAGGGAGATCTTCGGAAAGGAGCCCCCCATTCCCGTTGTCTATGAGTGGATCCAGCTCAAGGGCAAGGGTGCCATGTCGTCATCCTCCGGGGTGGTGATAAGCGGCACCGATATGCTGAACATGACGCCACCCGAGGTGCTCAGGTACCTGATAGCCAGGAACCAGCCCAACAGACATCTGGACATGGACCCGGGCATGGGGATACTCTCACTGGTGGACAGCTACGATAAACTGGAGGAGGGGTACAAAAACGGCGATGGGGATCAGGACAGGGTCTTCGAGCTGAGCATGGTGGACCCTCAGGACAGGGGTAGTAGGCCTCCGATACATATCCCTTACAGGCACCTTGTGACGCTTGTGCAGATGACCGAGGATATGGGATCCCTTGCTGAGAAGATCAAACTCGCCGAGGGCCTTGAGGATATCGACGAGATATCCATGGGGACGATCGAGGAGAGGAGGAGAAGGATCCTGTTCTGGCTGGAGAGGTTCGCTCCCGAGAACGTGAAGTTCCATCTCTGCGATGGGGCCCCTGATGATGTGGTGAATGGACTGGAGGAGGGGCATATCAAGGCGATATCGGCAATGAGGGAGGAGTTCGCGGCCTGTGATTGGGACGCGGAGACCCTGCACAACGTGATC
>JAUVLN010000269.1 GCA_030600725.1 Thermoplasmatota archaeon
CAGGAACGGGCTCATCTGCTCCCCTGGTACGGCTTTCGGACCCAATGGCGAATACCACCTCAGGTTCTCTTTCGTAAGCAACAAGCAGAGCATCCTCAAGGGCATGGACATACTGGAAGAGGTGACCTCCAGATACCGCTGAGGGCCTCTCTGACCGATAAATACAGCTACATTTTCAAAGGTCAAGTCCTTTCTCTATCGCAAGTTTGAGCTCCAGGGCTGACTGCCATCTGCGTTTCTTCTCCTTGCGCAGGGCTTTCATGAGGACATCATCGAGAGGCTCAAGCTCCTCAGAATAATCGGAAATGGGTACGGGTTCCTCGTGCATGATATTCGATGTTATCTCGTACGGGGACTCCGAATCGAAGGGGAAACGGGACGTGAATATCTCGTAGATGAGAACGCCCAGCTGCCATATGTCCGTCCGCCAGTCCACCCCGCCGAACCTGCTCTTTTGGATCTGTTCAGGCGACATGTAATAGCAGGTCCCTGACACACCAAGAGTGGACCTCGTTGTGGAGTTTACCAGTTTCGATATGCCGAAATCCGTTATCTTCAACTCATCATCGATGAAGAGGATATTTTCCGGCTTGATATCCCTATGTACTATCCCCTGGTGGTGTATCCTGTCGAACTTGGTGAGGATATCCAGTGTTATCTCGATCCGCTCATCATATGTTGCATCCTTGAGGACATCCCTCAGGGAGTGGCTGGCCAGCTCCATGACGAACCACGGGAATGGCTGGAGTCCTACGTCCACCAGCCTCACGACATCATCGGGCAGGATATCCGTCAGCTTCGCCCATATGCTCGCTTCCCTCCTGAATTTCTGGATATCCCTCTCATTGATCTCTATCGTCTCATCGATATCGATGCCGATATCCTTTGGGGCCTTCATGGCGAAGACCTCATCCCCGCTCTCCACCCTGTATATCGTCGAGAAGCCCCCGGATCCGAGTTTATCAAGGATCCGGTACGAGTAGAAATCCCCGCTCTTGAACCTGATCTCCTCCTCCTTACCTTTGTATAGATCCTGTACCGCCTTCTTGATGGACTCATGCCTCTTCCCGATCTCCCCGGTCCGCTTTGCCCTCTTCGAACCCCGTTCGGAGGCCGTGACATCGAACTTGAATTTCCTCTCTATCTTCACCATCTCACCCTTAAGCGGGTCGGTGTAGGAGATGGCGATCTTGATCGGGACCAAACCCTCCTCGAGGAAATTGATACGGATGGGGACCTTCTTCTCCTTTCCCGCTTTGACCGAGATCTCATCATCGTCAAGATCCATTTTGATATTGTCAGAAACTGTTCTTACGGTAATGTCGGCCAGGTGGATGTCGCCGTCGTTCCTCACGAGAAGCTCCATCTCCTCCCATCTTCTGATCTTCAGATCCTCCGGTACATTCTCCATCTTCACCGTGAGTTTTATACTCGCATTCTCTATCAGGGATCCGATCCTGGTTTTCGCCTGTTTGAAACTCTTTATCGCCTCTGAATAAATACAATCCTCGTAATCCTTCAGCCCCTTTTTAAAGATCGAAGGGATCTTCAATCTCCCCTTTGGTGCAAAATCCTTGATGGACCCGTCGATCTCCTCGTACAGGTCGGTCGCCTCGGCGTACTCCGCCTTGATCTTTTCCAAATCCCCCCTCTTTCGAGCCAAAAGGTCCTCCAACTCGTTATTTTCATCCTCTCTCAGCAAGCTCTCGATCCTGCTTTTACCCAGGAGGTTTCCGTTAAGCAGAACACCATCGTCGAAGAGGCTCTGGGTCTCGGATCGAAGTTTCTCGTAACGGCCCCTCATGTCCTTCCTCTTGCTTTTCTCCTTCTGCACCGTATTCATATGATCCTTCAGTATCTCCAGGGACTTTTCAGCCTCAACGAACCTATTTCCATTGATTGCATTCACAATATTGTCCATCAGCTCCTTGTCATCCTCCACCGCCCCCTCCGATACCATTTTCCTCCACCTATCCATCAGAGGATCGTACACCTTCAAGAATTTATCATACATGGTCTGTCTTCTTTCCGCCTCTTCCAGTCTCCCCTCGAGTGCATCAAGGGCCTTCCCGGCTTCTTTATACCTTCTATTGCTGAGATGCTCCCTGATCATCTTCCCCGTTTGATCATCAAGTAGAATACCCGAGGTTTTTCGGAGGGGACATTCCCTTTCGGCAAGGGTTTCGAGCCTTCGTGTCAGTTCCTTGTGTATTCTGATTATATTCTCCAGATCCTCGTTGGCCTGATGGATGGTCCTCAGTTTGCTGCTTTTTGAGGGGGGGGGCATCTTATATTACTCTCCTCGGAATTGAAAGGTATCATCATCTCTTATAATCTTCCAACAATTTCCTCTCCTTTCTCGTATCAAGGCCAAGGCTCTCCATCTCCTTGATCTTCCTTTCCAGATCCTTGATCTCCCTGTCGTACTTCTTATCGATCGATCCTGTTCTCAGGGTCTTGAAGTGAAGTACAAGCAGTATTATCCCCAGCGGGAGGCCTATGAGAAAACAGGAGATACCTATTAACGAGCCCAGACAGACCTCTACATAGGAATTGTTCGTCTCGATGGAAACGGACAGGTCATCGATATCATATCCGCCAAAGATATCAATATAGAACTCGACCTCATCCGCGGTTCCTATGTAGATGCTCTTCTCGAAAGGAGTCCACCCGGAATCCTCTGTCTCCTCCTCATCTACGTACACGGTGATGTAAACCTCGATTTCCACGCTCGCATCGCTCTCTATGTAGATGGTGACATCCGTACCAAGATCGTCCCCATCAATGGTCCAGAGATAGGTCCTGTATGACTGAGGGAGATCGCTCCAGGAGGAATCGAATTCAAAATCCTCCTCCGAGGCGACCTCATTGTATGATAGAAAGGTCCCATACATAAACAACAGAACCCCGAAGATGATCCCGATAACCATAATCGAGAATGAGGTTATTGACAATAACAGGTATTTTCTTGCCACACTATCCCGATTAATAATGATTATACGGATATTAAAGGTTTAAGTCAGTCGGGATATTCGCGCACACCTGCGCGAACGTGTGACTAAAGGAGTTTTTAATCGATTTGATTTACCTTTAGTCAAGAGGAGATTCTTGAAAGTGTTAAGCATAAATAAACACCAAGAATCGACTATGGGAAAAACCGTAACTCAGCATATGCAAACAGTTTTTTCCTACAGACCGGGCCACTTCTCCCTGTGCGAATATAAACAATGAAAAGGAGAAGTGGACCGGTCGGGGTCCATACCAATATCGGTTTGGAACCCAGATGTGCCCTG
>JAUVLN010000316.1 GCA_030600725.1 Thermoplasmatota archaeon
ATTCCATTATGAGGCCGATGAAAGATAGCGCCCCCTTCCGGGCCGGGAACACAGAACATCGTTCTCCACTATCAGCTCCCCGCGTGAGTACACCACCTGCGGGAATACCCCGTACATCCCCTCAAAGGGGGTCCACCCGCATTTCGAGTGTAGATCCTCACCCCTTATGCGTTTCGACGATGAGAGATCGACAACGGTTATGTCAGCATCGTATCCTGCGGATACGAACCCTTTTCCCTCAAGTGAGAACCTCCTTGCGGGGGACCCGCATAGAAGGTGCTGAACCCTCTCAAGCGACGTCATGTGTTTCCCCACCGAGTCAAGCAGAAGAGGCAGCATTGTCTCCACCCCAGGTACGCCCGAAGGGGAGTTCGAACCCTCCGACTTCTCATCGAGAAGATGGGGAGCGTGGTCGGACCCTATCGTATCGACCTTCCCATCGTTGAGGGCCCTCCAGAGCGATGATCTGTGATCGGTATCCCTTAGGGGGGGATTCATCTTCCCCAGGGCCTCGTTCTCCAGATGCGCCTCTGCCCACTTGATGTCCATGAAAAGGTGGTGAGGGGTCACCTCAACAGTAGCTCCGGTTTCCCTTGAAGCCTCTATCCCATCCCCGGTGGATATGTGAAGCAGATGTAGGTTTGAGGATGCTGTTCCCAGAGCCTTTACCGCTTCCTCCACTGCCATCCTCTCGGCCAGGGGGGGCCTCATGGCATTGTGTTTCCTCAATACCCCTTTTGGATCCCCGTCTCCGCTCCCCTCCTTGAGATGCCGCCCCGATTCAGGATGGACCGCAAGGACCGTTCCAGTCTCTTCTATTGCCCCTGCAAAGGATGATAGGTCGGAGATGGGGTCGAACACTAGTGAGTTCGTCGATCTCCCCAGGAATGCCTTCAAAGCGGTGGGCCGGACGGTGCTTTTCCGGAGGAGGGCCCTCAGTCCATCCGAATTTGTTTCCGGAGTTATCATCATGTACAGACCGAAATCAACGTGTGCCTTTTTTCGGACGATATCGAGCTTTTTACCCAGCTCCGATCCGTTTGTGATAGACGGGGTGTTGTTGGGCATGTCGATGACTGTGGTCGCCCCTCCGAACGCCGCCGAGGTAGTGCCCGAGGCGAAATCCTCCTTTCGGGTTTGGCCCGGGTCCCTGAAATGGACGTGTGAATCGATGGTTCCGGGCATCAACAACGCCTTGCCATATCTGATCATGTCTCCCGTCTCGGACCCGGTAGGCGCTATTCTCTTTACCGCCTCGATCCTGCCGTCCAAGATACATACGGCCGAGGGTATCAGCTTACCTTCAACGAGGATCCTCCCTTCCAGAACCAGATCGTACTTCATTTCAGCTCCATCCTTTCAACGTCACCTCTTGGCCTCAACTCGCCGAATACGTGGCCCGAGAAGATCTTGAACTCGACGTCCCCGTCCCGCCAGGCATCCGGTGGAAGTCCTGCCTTGTAGCACGTGTGGGACAGGAACTCCTCCACGTCCCAATTCCATTCGACGGGGACCTGCGGGAGCAGCAGACCCATGAAAGGGCCCCTCGAGGCTATGAGGCCGTCCCTGCCGATCACCACTTTGCCGATCAGTTCATCTGCCGAGCGATATGATAGCTCCTTCGGAGGGGTCAGTATCGTCACATCGATGATAATGGAGCCCATTTCGGTAAGCTTGACCGGAGGAAAACGAGAATCCCTTGTGGATGCGCTCTTCGCAACGTCATTTATGGCGTCCTTCAGGGGCATGATCGGCTCCGTATAGCCTATGCACCCCCTTAGCTCCCTACGAGGGTATGTGTTCAAGGTTACGAATACCCCGTATCTATCGGAGAACAACGGGGTCAGGTCCGGCATATCAATACCCTTACTTCCCAGGTGCTTTTCGATTACCGCCCGGGCCAGTTTCACGGCAGCTTTCCCATCCTCATCTGTTACCATGGAAGACACCTTCCTCTAATGTGCTCCGATTCAGATGAACCTTTCGTTATATTCTCTTTCTTACTGTGTATGGTTAATAAAAGACTTATAGTAACATAACATACTCGATACCAGGAGTACCATCGGAAAAGAGGAGATTAAAAGGGGTTTGAACAGATGCTCATTCCCACCATCTCATTCGGGCAGTCAAACTTCCGAGTATTCAGGACCGAAAAGAAGTTGATAGTATGTCGATAGAAAGATTCGGGAAAAGATCCATCCTTATCGTTGTTCTGATCTTTCTGATGGGGAATCTGACCACCCTCGATTGGGATGTTGTGGGATCGGACAACAGACAGATCCGGGGGGATGAGGATACCGATAACCTGCACCCTTCCCTCGATCTTCTAAAGGAGATCAACTCGGTATCCATCAGAACCCAGACCGAATCCAGCATGAACACCCATTTACTGGAACATAACGACACGCTCTATTATGTGTATACCTGGTTCAATAGCTCAAGGACCACCGTGAGCATGATCGCCTCCTATGACAGGGGCGAGAATTGGACCTCCACCCTTGATGTATGGAGCTCATCCTCCTATTCCGACTGCGTATGGAAGGAGATCCTCGTCTGGAAGGGAGACATCTATCTGATCTGGTTCGGGTATAATTCTAACTCTGCTTCGAGA
>JAUVLN010000255.1 GCA_030600725.1 Thermoplasmatota archaeon
GGAGACCCCCGACGTTGAGGCGGGATGGGTTGACGGCGGGGAGCTGGATTTCATTGACACGCTTCCCGAGCCCGAGGAGGAAGATCGCATGTCGGGAGGCGCCTGGGACGGGGAAAATGGTACACCCGACAGCTATGGAGATAAGGCGATCGATGACGACGCATCCCTTCAGGAGGAGGGCGAGGGCGGATCCAGGGAGCGTGAGGTGGAGGAATCCGATATCATCAAGATCGTTGGCGACAGGCTCTTTCTGCTCAACAGCTACAGGGGTTTCGTCATCGTTGACATCGAGGACCCGGATGACCCAACCGTGGAGTCAAGGCTTCCGATCATCGGGAACCCCGTCAGCATGTACGTGGTCGATTTCCTGGCATTCGTGATAGTGTCCGGCACGCCCGGAGAAGGGGAGACGTACGGTGACTGGAACAGCGGAACCCTCTTCATAATAGATCTCACCGATACCTCCGCGCCGAGGGTGGTTCAGATGGTGGATATCAACGGATACCCCGTGGACAGCAGGAGGGTCGGCGAGGTTCTTTATATTGTATCCTACAGGGAGGACTACTACCAATACCTTGATGGAGATGTTGTTGCCGTGAGGGATATCGAAGATGAGGAGATTGACGTGAAGGAGACCGGGGAGATGGTGATAATGGACGACGGGGAGGAATCCCCGGGTTCAGCAAGCTCTGATGAACCCTCCTATAGCGAGGACCCGGACGAACCCTCCTACGAGGACCCGAACGAACCATCCAACGAGGAGCCGTACAAAGGTACTGAGGTCGTATCCATCGGCTTCTCCGACCCCGAGAATGTAGGCGAGGTGGACAGGGAGTCCTTCGAGGAGCGGTCCGAGAACATACACGTGACCAACAGGGCGATCTTCGTCTCCGGAAGCCATTACGACTATGATGGCGATCGGTGGCCCACATATACAACCACGATAAAATACGTGGATATATCGGACCCGAAAGGGGACATCAGGATCAAGGACAGCATAACCATCGAGGGGCAGCTTCGGGACAGGTACCAGATGGATTACTACGATGGTATGCTCAGGGTGGTGACCCAGATCCCCCAGGACCCCCTGTGGATATCCAGGCTGCACGTGATCGACTGCAGGGATACAGGCGACCTTGAGATCAAGGGGGACCTGATTATAGACGACGCGGGAAGCCTCATGGCAACCCGCTTTGCAGGGGACAGAGCCTATACGATACATCTCCCCTACTCCGTGGACCCGCTGGATGTGCTGGACCTCTCGGACCCGTCGGACCCAAAGCTCTGCGATGTCCTGGAGATACCGGGATGGGTTGAGCACATGGAGGTCAGGGGGTACAGGATCATAGCGATCGGAGTGGACGATACGGGAGACCAGATGAAGGTGGCGGTCAGCCTCTTCGACGTAACGGACCCTTACAACGCCGTCATGACGGACAGGGTCATAATCGGGGAAGGATACACCTATTCGGAGGCGAACTGGGATGACAAGGCCCTGACGATACTGGATGACGAGAACCTCATCCTGATCCCGTTCAGCTCCTATACATGGGAGAGATGGGACAGCGACACCTACGGCGTACAGCTGATATCCTTCGACCTCGAGGAGGGCAGTCTGGATGTGAGGGGAACGATCGATGGTTCCTACCCCATCCAGAGGACGAGGATGGTCGACGGGACCATCATCACAACATCCGAGAGGGCGATCCAGACCATCGACCCCTCCGATCCTGACAACCCGGTGATCAGAGCGTCGCTGGACCTGGTCTCGAACGTTGTGGATATCATGGCCGTGGAGGACCATCTGGTCACCTGCAAGCTGCCCCTCTGGGGTTCGTCGGGGGCCAGGGTCACTATAACAGCGCTTGACGACCCCGGCACCGTCGTGGACGAGTTCGGACCCGAGGGATTGCTTCAGGAGAGCATAGAGGTGAGAGGGACGATGGTCCTGATCCGGGGTATCAGACCCTCGGAGGATGGGACCACTACTATGGAGATATATGCATACGACGTCTCCGACCCCCTATCGGTCGTGGAGCATACCGCATTTGTGAGGGACCTGACATCCGGCGACAGCTACGGCTACTACTGGTACGATGTCCCCCGGTGGAGCGTTCTCGACGACGGGTCCGTACTCCTGTTCGAGGATCCATACTCCCGTTATGACTATGACGATGCCGTCAAAGGGGGAGGCTTCGAGGAAGAGCCTGACGAAACGGTACCGGAGTACAGCCTGGACCTCATAACATGGAATGTGGGCGATGACCCTGCGGTGATCGACGTACCCTGGAACGCATCCCTCTACGTGGGAGATGCCCACGGGGGCTCCGACGAGTTCATCGTCATCTCCAACTACTACGGTAGTTACTACTGGTACGGCTCCGCGGTTGTTACAAGGGTGAAGGTAACGTCAGGTGTGGCGGAGGTCGGCCAGGACATGACCTTGACCGGAAACGTGATGGCCGTGTCGGAGAACCTCACCATCGCCTACACCACCTACTCATGGTGGAATGAGACCCAGACGAACTCGTTGAACGGATATGACATCTCGGGAGACGAGGCAAGCCTGATCTTCTCGCTCTCACTCGATTCTCCGGCACAGAACCTGTACCTTGACGGGGATAGCCTGATCCTCACAACTGGTGGCAACTACTGGTATTATCCGTATTACGCATGCGATATGGCCTATGGCGAGGAGAAGAGCGATGGCGAGGAACCTGAAAAGCCAAAGACCGTGATCACCGTGTTCAGCCTGATCGAGGGGATCCCCGAATCGAGGGATTACGCGGAGGTCGAGGGCTACTATTACGGGACCACCTACGTGGAGGGCCGCATCCTCCTGCAGAACGGATACAGCCTGGTAGGCATAGACACGAGCGACAGGGCGGAACTCGACCTGTTCGGGTCCTGGCTGGTTCCCGGCCACGTTCAGGATGCGCTCCTTATGGAGGAGTACATCCTGATCTCAATGGGCATGTGGGGCATCCAGTCATTGAGCATCGAATGAGGATCTCGAGGAGTTGTTCAGGGGGGGTCCTTCGGGGCCCCCTTATTTTTTTGAGTGATATTTTTTATAATCTGAGGGTAAATGCATAAATACCCAATGAAGTAATATTTTCTCGGGAGAAATCCCAGAATGTGAGGTGAAAATATGAATAAAAAATGGAGCAAAATAAAAACATTAGGTATAAGTGCACTAATGATCTGTGCGGCATTAATATTTCTGTGTACATTTACAGAGAATGTTGCTGCACAAACATTAACCGTTGACAACGCTGGCGGTGGCCAGTTCCTAACAATTAGGGCAGCTTTGGGTGCGGCTGCATCCGGAGACACCATAGTAGTCGCTTATGGGACTGGACAATACAATGAAGATACAAGTGCAGGAGCATTGTCATTCAATTTCCCCTTATATATTATCGGCCAAATGAATATTAACAACCAATGCCCGGTAGTAATTGGTTCAAATTCTTTATAC
>JAUVLN010000109.1 GCA_030600725.1 Thermoplasmatota archaeon
TGATGTCGGCGTATCTCTCCGTCCCCAGAAGCAGCCAGTAGGCGTCGTCGCCGAAGTTGTATATGACCTTCCTGAAATCCTGATACAGGAGAAAGGTGACATCCCCTTTGTTGTAGATGTTCTTCGTGGTCTCCTCTGCCCTCTTGAAGAACGGCTTCAACCGCCTCTTCAGCTCGAGAGCGTCCTCCCTGTTCATGTGGACTACCTTGAAATAGCCGGGGCTGAGATTCCGTTTGAATAGAAGGATCAGGTTGGAGTAGAATGTGCCCTCGACGTAATTGATGCCGTCCTCCTGGATCGCCTGGAATCTATGCGTGGCTGAACGGATAACGTTCTCGGTGCCTGTAATGAGTTGGCAGAGATTGTCGTAGAACGGATTGGAGGTATCCTCGTCAGCCATGTCCTTCCCCCCTAATCTTGGGTTCATCGGTAATAAAGCATTCCCTCTCAACCTCTATTCGGAAGGGGGTGGATCATCAACCTGGGCTCAGCACGGAACCGGTCGACCATGGACGAAGCAGAATGGATAGAGCAGTTTATATCCATGATCGTTGGTGGGGCCCCATGGCCGTCGAGGTGCTTCCCGGTATCTTTCATATAGAGGTGCCCCTACCAAAGAACCCACTCCGCTCCGTTAATTCCTACGTTCTGGTCGGCGACGAGAGGAACCTGATCGTAGACACCGGAATGAACAGGGAGGAGTGCCGGGAGGTGCTGGACAAGGGCCTTGCAGAGATCGGCCTGGACCTTTCCAGGACCGACATATTCCTGACCCATTATCATGCGGACCACATGGGACTGGCCCCCCATGTGGCCACAAAAACCTCGAAGATATTCATGAGCAGGGAGGATTCAGCGGTGATATCGGAGAAGGGGTACTGGAGGGAGATGCTGGATTACGCCCTCCTCAACGGCTTTCCATCGGTTGACCCACAGGAGGCCATCAGGAAACATCCCGGTTACAGATATGGCCCCCTCGGGGAGATGGACATCACACATATAGAGGACGGGGACCGCCTGGAAGTTGGAGAGTACAAGCTCAAATGTGTGATCACCCCCGGCCACACGGTGGGCCACAGCTGCCTCTACGAGCCGAAAAGGAAGATACTATTCTCCGGGGACCACATCCTCGGGGATATCACACCGAACATCTCCCTCTGGTCGGAGAAAGGGGACCCGCTCGGGGATTATCTGGAAAGCCTGGACAGGGTTGCGGGAATGGATATCAACCTGACGCTACCCGGTCACAGGACCAGGATCCGAAATGTAGGGAAGAGGATCAAGGAGCTGAAGGCACATCATAAGGAGAGGGCCCGGGAGATCGAGGTCATACTGGAGGAGGGGGAGATGAACGCTTTCACGGTCGCGTCCGGGATGACCTGGGATATGACATACGATTCGTTCGATGATTTCCCCATCATGCAGAAGTGGTTCGCACTGGGTGAGGCGATCGCCCATCTCCGCTATCTCGAGACGGGTAATCGGGTTTTCTCGAAGCTGGTGTCCGGGCAGATAATTTATCGCCTGTGAATATTCCAGGTATAACAGAGGGCCATCCTTTTATAGAATAGATTTTCATATCATTCCACATTTGGAGTTGATATGATTGAGAACGATCAACGTGATGTTGGTACTGCTCATGCTGATACTTTCTTCCATGGCACTGTACGGTGCCTCGGAAGTGGTCGAAACAAGAGCGTTGGGGAACACGGATTGGCCCATGTTCAGGGGTGACGAACAACATACCGGTTTGAGCCCCTATTCCACGGAAGGTAACCCGGGCAGGTTGAACTGGAGCTTCAACACGGGGGGAAGGGTCCGGACCTCACCCGTTATCGATGCTGATGGGAACCTCTTTTTCTCATCGGACGACGGTTTCTTCTACTCCATCGATCCGGATGGGAACCTGAGGTGGAGATACAATATCGGCAACTTCAAGGGGTCGGGTGTCAACGATCTGTATGATTCGACCCCGCTTCTGGACTCCGATGGGAACGTCTACGTCGGTTCCGACAGCAGTTTTCTGTACTCTTTCACCAATTCCGGTGCAAGTCGATGGAGCACACCTGTAGATGCGATGGGGGAGCTCAGGTCCTCACCGGTCATGGATGAGAACGGTATCATCTATATCGGCTCCCAGGAACAGAGGGGAAGTGGAAGCATGTACGCATACTATTCGAGCAACGGGACCCTCCTATGGAGATACAGGGTCCAGGCCGATTTTGTGATCTCCTCCCCCGCCCTCGATCTGGATGGGAACGTGGTCTTTGGAACATCGGGGTACTCGCTTGTCTGCCTCTATCCGAACGGGACGCTCAACTGGGAGAAGAGCATGAAAGGATCGATCGTATCCTCCCCATCGATCGACCCATCCGGAAACATCTACGTCGGAAGTTACTCCCCCCAGGGGGCGCTGGGGGTCCTCTGGTCCCACGGCAGCTCCGGCACGCACAGATGGTCATGTTCGAATTTCCTTGATGTGATATACTCCTCCCCCGCCATTGGGCCGGATGGGACCATCTACATAGGATGTGATGACAAAGCCCTCTACGCGATCAAGGGCACTGACGGGACCTTCAAGTGGGCGTACCACACCAAAGGTAAGATAATATCCTCTCCCGCCGTTGATTCCGATGGGGTCATATACGTTGGAAGCGAGGATAAATGCCTCTATTCCATCGATCCGGACGGGAACCTCAGATGGAAATACACTACCGGGGGGATGATCCACTCCTCCCCTTCCATAGGATCCGACGGGAGGGTCTACGTCGGCTCGGACGACGGCAACCTCTATTCTTTCTTCAAGGGAGCACCCGATGCCCCCTGTGGTTTCCTTGCCTCGGGAGGCGACTCCCATGTCAACCTGACCTGGCAGGCACCAATAGAGGACGGAGGCTCCCCGGTGACTGGATACAACATCTACCGGGCCGGGGAAGGTGGCGTTCCGGAGAGGATACTGTCGGACCATTCAGGTCTATCCTACATGGACGAAACGGCCGAGAATGGCATCACCTACGATTACCGCCTTTCCGCAGTGAATCTCCTGGGCGAATCGAACATGACCGCTCCCTTGACCGTCACACCGATGAGGGCTCCCGATCCCGTCACAGACATATCGATAAGGAACGGGTCGGGCTTCGTTGAGCTCTCATGGGAGCTTCCGCTCGATGATGGTGGTTCGCCCCTGACCGAGATAGTTATACTCAGGGGAGGCGATCCCGCCTCACTGGAGGAGATCGCATGGATCGATCCTGTCCTGACCTCATATAACGATACAGATGTGATCAATGGTGATACGTACCACTATCGCATCTTCCTGGAGAATATCAAGGGCAGCTCTACTGGAAGCCAGATCCTGTCCGGTCTACCCATGGGGGTGCCGACTGCTCCGTTGGATCTTGTGGCATCCACCTTCGATGGGTTCGTGCTCCTCTCGTGGGATGAGCCTGCCAGCGTGAAGGGTTCCCCGTTGATAGGGTACCGGGTATTCTGTGGCCCGACCGAGGGCTCCGAGGTCCTGTTGAACGGGACCATCGAGACAGAATTCAATCATTCGGATGCTGAAAACGGGGTGGAGCACCATTATTTTGTGGTGGCCGTGAACGGTGTGGGAGCGTCGCCCCCATCCGGGAGAGTTATGGTAACGCCTCTCGGCGTCCCTTCGTCCCCCAGGGATATCCTTGCGATACAGGTGGATGGAGAGGTTTACATTACATGGAACGGGCCGGAGGACGATGGGGGAAGCCCGATCTCCTCCTTTAGGATATTCCGGTCGGTGAATGGTGGGGAGTTTGAACTGATGGTATCCGTCCCTGCGGACCTGGAGCTGGAATATACCGACGCCGGGGTGAGCGATCCCAATACCTACGGATACAGGATCCACGCGGTGAACTCGGTCGGGCAGTCGCATAACTTCGTTGAGACCTCGATCCTGGTCAGGGGGGTTCCAGGCGCACCGGTCAACCTGTCGGCGGTATCGGGGGACGGTTACGTTCTTCTCACGTGGGAGGGGCCGGATTACGATGGACTATCTCCGATAACATCCTTTGCGATCTGGCGCGAGGACGATGCGGCGCCCTTTTCCATCGCCGAGGTTGGGCCGGGCATGTTAGAATACAATGATACCACGGCCTTCAACGGTGAGACCTATCAATATTTCGTGTTGGCCTGGAATGAGATAGGGGAGTCAGGAAGGAGCGAAAAGGTCCAGGGAATGCCCATGAAGGTCATCGTTCCTCCTTCACCTCCGAAAGGCCTCACGGCAGCCCTGGACGGAGATGCGATAGATCTGACATGGGAGGGGGTGGATGATGACGGTGGTGATGATGTAAAAGCATACAACATCTACCGGAGGATCAACGAGAACACCTCGGAACTCCTCAGAGTGTTCACATCCTCAATATTCTACTATACCGATACGGATGTAATGCCCGGGAACACCTATTATTATCATCTAACAGCGGAGAACTCCGCCGGCGAATCGGCCCCCTCCGATGAGGTGTCCGTTGTGATCGGGAAAGGAGAGGACCCCCCTCCCACGGATAACAGGCCGGGAGAGAAGGGCGAAGAGGATGACAACACGATGATCTTCATAGCTGCAGCGGTGGTCATCGCCGTTATAATCACGGCCCTGGTCGTCGCATTCCTCATTCTGCGGAAGAAACCCTCCTCGTCGCCGCCGGCCGAACCCGTGATGGAGCAGCCTTTGGCTCTCCGGACCGCACCATATCAGGAAGCGCTTGCCTTCAATGAGGCTCAACAGTTACCGTCAGCTCAGCAGGGTATCTATGGGGGGATCGAGCCTGCAGTGGTAACGGAGCAGATGGGTGCCCCTGTGGAACAGGGGGCCGTTCCCATTGAACCGGAGGCGACCCCCCTTTCCCCGGAGGGCGGTTTAGATCAAGGTGAGCCCGATGTTGAAGCTCCAACGGATGTGCCCCCTTCCGAGGGGGCCCCCGCAGGAGCGGGCACGGGTGATCCGGAGACCGTGATGGATACGCCCACTGAAAACCATTGCTGAATAAATGAAAGATGAATCCAATAATATCATCAATCAACACCACCGAACATCTCTCCAAAGAGGGATTTCCGTATTTCACTTCCACCTTCGAGGAGGCCCTCGAAAGTAATTCCGGCTTTTCCAAGAATATTATTTATTTTTTCACGGCATCCTTGCAGCCCCCTGATCCTGTTGTATCAATGTTTACATCCCCGATTTCCAGTGTGTAAAAAAAAACTATAAGTTATAATTTTTTTCAGTCATATAAATACGGTTTTCACGCCGTTCCACCAATTAAGGAAAAACAATATAATACATGAAGTTGATTTTAATATCGTGAAATTCAACAAGGAATCGTTGGTCCTTTATTCCGCACACCTGGCCGTGGGAGGGGACCGAAGGCTGAGAAGAAGCCAGGTTGCAAGAAGAATGGCCATCAGGGATTCCACCTACAACCTGTACCTGTCCAAGCTCTCATCATCCGGGCTCATCAGCAGGAGAAGGAGAAAGCAACACGGCGATGAGTTCTATCAGATCGACCTCACAGATGGTGGTGAAAAGAGGGTAAGAGAGATCCTCGGGAGTATAGAGAACTTCAACTTCACCCCGGAGCGTCACAACATAGACCGCGTCGTCGCTCTCAAGATGGTCCTGGGCCAGCTGAAGCATCCGCTGGACAAGATCCACCTTCTTTCATTGTACTGTAAACAGTCGTACTTCAACCTGCCCAAGGTCATGGATGCCATGGGCGCATCGCATGATGAGACCAATATCGTCAACGTCCTGAACCGGTTCGACGTGGAGGAGAACAGGGGCAATGGGGAGTTCTTCACTGATGTATATGCCAGGTGCAGCCTGTACGGAGACAACAGACGGGACGATTTCAACTTCGAGAACGCGGGGAACAGTGATATAGACAGCCTCCTGTTCCTGGCGGAATCGGAGAGGAAGCACGGGGAGGTCCAGAGGGCGCAGGACGACTACAGGATGATCCTGGGATCCTGCAGGAACCTGTCGCACCATCAGTGGTTCATCGCCTCGATCCATGTGGGGTTCATCGAACATCTCAAGGGCGATTCGGAGAAGGCCCTCTCGATATTTGACAACATAGGGAAAGAGACAAAGGAGAGGGTATATCTCGCATATATTAAAGGGGTAAAGGCCTTCATATATTCACAGATGGAGGAGTACGAGAAGGCAAGGGAGCTGTTCAATTCAAGCATCCGCTCGTTCAGGAGGCTGGATCAGAACCTTCTACTGGCCCTGGCCCTGAACAACAGGGGGATCCTGCTGTTCAAGATGGGGCTGTTCGACAAGGCCAGGAACAACTGGAACCAGGCACTGAGGATCGCCAGGTCCCTACCATCCAGGAACATCGAGGGGATGGCGCTTGTCAACCTTGCGGACCTGGAGATGAAGGCGGGGAGGTTGAAGAAGGCAGAGAACATGCTCGACAAGGCTCGGGGGATATTCTGGGAGATAGGCGATTTCGAGAAGATATCCTGCCTATATTTTAACCATGCGCTCCTGTCGCTGGAGGGGGGGGATCTGGAGATGATGGGAAAACACCTGAGGAACTCCGAGGAGATCGCGTATCCGCTCCCCTCGTTCTACGAGAGGATGGAGAGGAGGAAGGAGATCACATGCCGGGGCAAGGAGAAAGGGATCAAAAATATCAGCACCTATTTAAATGATTGAAAAAAATTATAATTTGAACCAAATGGTTATTATCATTTGACCGATTTTTCGGATTGATGACCCGAAAAATCTACATTCCGGTAGGCTCTGCCTTAATGTTCTTCTGCTTGGCCCTTGTGATCATATTCAACAGCGGTGATGTCCAGGCTGCAAAGCCCGTTGACAACATGGCCATCATCGTGGTTTCCGAGAACACCGATGCGAGTGAGCTTGGAAAGGCGGTCTCATTCTACGACCACCTCATAGATGAAGGATACGGCACTGATAACGTACTCTTCCTCACACCCTCGAGCGTTCCCGGCTCGGACGGGACCTCCAACCTCTACAATGTCGAGGAGGGTTTCGGCTTCCTGATCGAGGATAAAGAGAAGGATA
>JAUVLN010000311.1 GCA_030600725.1 Thermoplasmatota archaeon
GCGGAACCACGCAGATACCCATTACAGAGACGGCAAACTGTCCCTCATGTTACGAATCCCATGAGGGCGTACCCATAGATGGCATCGACCAGTATCTGCAGGATCACGACCTGGTCCTGAGAGAGATGAACATAAAGATCCCACTGGCCTGGCAGGGTCAGGATGTGGCGATCGACAAAGCGCAAAAGGACCTGGAGCAAAGGAAGGGAAACGCCATGGAGGCCCTGGACGAGGAGTTCGCAGCACTGCTCGGAAAGGATGTCAAGGAGGCCGAAGAAGGGGAGGAGGTCCCAGAAGATGGGATCGCCCCGCCTGACGGAGGACAGGCAGCTCCTGGAGGTACACCTCTCGGAGCGACGCCTATCAAACCCCCCATGCCCGGGGCACCCATACCGGTTGCCGTACCTCCGGGTACGCCTCTGGTGAAACCCCAGATGGCGGCCCCCCCACAGCAGAGAGCGCCTCTCCAGGGCGCCAAACCTGTTCAACCGGGAACCCCCCTCAAACAGGCGGCGCCCATTCAACCGGGAACTCCCCTCAAGCCTCCAACACCTGTTCAACCGGGAACCCCCCTCAAACCGGCGGCGCCCATTCAACCGGGAACTCCCCTGCAGCCCCCAAAAAAGGAGCAGTAAGGGTAGGTAAAGGACCGGATGGGGAGGGATCGACCTCCCCATCTATACCTCGATGATTTTATATAGGTTAATCCATGCACATCTTTAACAAGTAACGCAACAGGGCAGGACGGAAGATGGCTACCATCGAGGAACAGATACAGGATGTCGAGGATGAGATCTTCAATACGCACAAGAACAAGGCCACAGAGCATCATATCGGAAAGCTCAAGGCAAAGATAGCCAAGCTCAGGGCCCAGCTGGAACTCCACAAGATGAAATCAAGTGGAGGTGGAAAGGGCTATTACGTCAAGAAATCAGGGGACGCCACGGTATCGCTGGTGGGTTTTCCGTCTGTGGGAAAATCCTCGATCCTCAATGCCCTTACCGATAAGGAGGTCGAGATAGCCGCCTATCAGTTCACTACACTCGAGGTCATTCCCGGGATCCTTGACTACAAGGGCGCCAAGATCCAGATACTGGATATGCCCGGGATCATAAGAGGGGCTTCAAAAGGGAAAGGCAGGGGGAAGGAGGTGATCACCGCGGCCCGTGCCTCCGACATCATAATCATCGCGGGCGATGTGTACAACTACCGATTGGACGTCATCGAGAAGGAGCTCTATGACGCCGCGATAAGGGTAAACATGAACCCCCCGGATATCCATTTCTCGAAGGCGGAAAAAGGGGGCATTGTCGTCCGCTCCACGGTAAAACTTACCAAGATGACGGAGAAAGAAGCCGCCGAGATACTCAGGGCATACGGTGTGGTGAACGGCGTTGTCATATTTCGGGAGGATGTCAACCCCGATCAGCTTGTGGATTTTCTTGCCGGGAACCGTGTCTACATTCCCGCGGTATATCTGATAAACAAGATGGATCTGAAGTACAAGGGCATCTCCGATAAGGTCCGAAAGCTCATCGGAGGGGATTTCTTCCCCATGTCCGTCAAGAATAACAAGGGTATCGAGGAACTAAAGGAACTGCTCTATGATCGCCTGCGCTTCATAAGGATATACATGAAACCCCAGGGGGGTAAAGCAGACGTGGAGGATCCCATGGTCCTTCTGGATGGGGCGGTCATAGGGACGGTATGCGAACACCTGCACAGGGATTTCGTGAGATTGTTTCGATACGGACTTGTCTGGGGAAAAAGCGCGAAATATCCAGGTCAATCCGTGGGGTTGAAGCATGTGCTCGAGGACGAGGACATGGTCACGATAATAATCCGAAGGATGTGATTCCGACCGCTGCCACATCGTTAAGATGAAATGCTTCTTCCTGTAACCCCTGTGAGATCATAACTCGTAGCTGATGTATGCTCTCCGGATGATCACGACGTCAAGGGGTCTGTCGTTGGAGTCAGCTTTTGTGTTGGCTATCGCATCCACGATGTCCATCCCCTCGACCACGTGCCCGAACACGGTGTGTTCACCGTCGAGATGATGGGTTCCCTCATTTGCCTGGACGATGTAGAACTGAGATCCTGACATCCTGGTCTCGTCACCCCTCTTCGCGCAGGCGATCGCACCCCTATCGTGGGTGAGTCCGTTATCTGTCTCAGGGGGTATGGTGTAACCGGGTCCTCCGGTTCCGTCACCGCTCGGGTCGCCTCCCTGGATCATGAAACCGGGTATCGCCCTGTGGAAGGTCAGGCCGTCGTAGAAACCCTCCTTGCACAGCTTTATGAAGTTGCCGGTAGCCTCCGGGGCTCTGCTTTGATCAAGGTATATCCTGATATCTCCGTACCCTTCCATCTCAAGGGTCGCAAAGGGTTCTCCAATGGTCACATCGTTCTCATCGAGATATTTTCCGTTATCGTCGGGATATTCCTTCGTGGTGAGAACGAACTCGTTGAGGGTGAAGAAACCAGCGGTCACCAGGATGATAGCGCCGATCATGACGAAGAACGGTATCATTCCCGAATCGCCCTCTTTATTCCTACCGAGCTTTGATATCATACCTATTCACCCCTGTTTATCTTGTTGATCTCGATCTCGAATATCAGGGTTTTTCCGGCCACTTCCTTGTTGAAGTCTATGGCGATCATGCCGCCGG
>JAUVLN010000173.1 GCA_030600725.1 Thermoplasmatota archaeon
TAGGGAATGAAAAATATAATGTAGTGATCATGTGGATAATGAACCGGGGCACGAATCCTTGAGAAAACAAAAGGCGATGTTTCATTTTCTTCTCTCCTTTCTTCTGTTGATACCCTCGGGTATGTTGATATCGGCCGGTGAGGCGCCCCCGAATCACATCGGGAATGAGGCGCATGTTCCCCCGGCCTCCTCCGTCGATCTCCATCTGGACCACCGCATAGATAGGATCCTTCGGGGCGGAGAATTTTATAATGGGCTATATCTGATGGACGGGGGAATAGAACCCGGGGATCATGGGGAGGAGCGCCCTTTCATCTCGATCTCCCTGGAGGTTCCGGGCGAGATAGTTGACATGGAGGTGGGGTGGAAAAAGATCATATCGGTTCCCTGCGGACCCGTCCCATTTCTGGTTCCTGGCGTTATCGGAACGGACGGTGAGATAGATGAAAGATGGGAGGATCTGCCCATCGTTCAGGAGAGGTCCTGGTCCCTGATCAGGTTATCAGGGATGGAAGTGGGGGGACGGGAGGGCAACCTGTATTCGTTGAAGGTCTATCCCCTCTCTTTCCATGGGGACGTTTCCGGTCTATCGTCGGAGATATCCGTGTCGTATACCTGCATGGATATCGGTCCTTTTGTATTTCAGATGGACGAGGGCCACAAGCCCACCGGCCCCGTAAAATACCTGATAATCACGGATGGATCCCTCGTCGATGCGGTGAAGCCCCTGGCAGTGTGGAAGTCCCGGAAGGGGCTGTTGACCCGGGTGATAACCACCCGGGAGATCAAGAACACGTACAGCGGGAGGGACACCCAGGAGAAGATGAGGAACTGCGTAATGGACTACGAGGAGAGGTTCGACCTGGAATACCTGCTCCTTGCGGGGGATTATGCCAAGGTCCCCACCAGGAACACCCGGAACTCCAATCCTTATCAGGGGTACGGCGAACCCAACACGTTCGCATCCGATCTCTACTTCGCATGTGTAGACAAGGGGACGAACTGGAACCGGGACGGGGATTTTCAGTATGCCGAGGTCGGGGAGATCGATGACGGCGTTCCGGATATGGCCAACGGGCGGTTGGCCATAGACTCACCCTCGACCATGTCGCTGGTGATATCCACATTGATCCGGAGGGAGAAGGAGCTGGAGTACAACGAAAGCGCCAATACCGCCGTTATGATGGCGGGGGACCCCACCCATATCCCCGGCGATCCAACCGATACGGTGGATCACTTCTGGACAGAGTACGGGGAGGATGTATTCTCCGACAGGGAGACACTTTATTACGACGGCAGCGGGACCCTCTCCTTCAGCTCAAGTTCCTTCAAGCAGGTTGTGGGCGATGGATACCAGGCGATCTCCTACTACTCCCACGGGACGCAGACGGGCCTTCCAAACCTGTACAACAACAATCAGGTCGGCTCCCTGTCGTCGGACGGACCGGACGGGTCCTTTTTCGTGATGGCGTGCCTCACCGGGTGGTTCGATGATCCCACCCAGGGCAGCATGGGCTACTTCACCGAGTGCTTCGGAGAGGTGTTAACGGAGACCAATGGCAAGGGGGTGGTAGGTTATATGGGGGCAAGCAGGCTTGCTGTGGGCCAGATAGATAGGGTCTATTCCGCGGACGCCCCGGGGTTGGAGGAGGATTACTGGAGGTCGATACACGAGGCGGTAAACGGCAATATCACCGCCAACGTCGGAACGGTATGGAAGGAGTCCGTGACCCATTTCTCCGGGTCGTTCTACCCCTTCACAAGCGGAGGATCCCAGGATGTTGGCCTCAGGACCTTTCTGGAATACAATCTGCTGGGGGAGCCCGACGCACCCCTGATATTTCTTGAGGCCGAGAACCTATCCCTTGAGTATGCGGTAAGCGGAGACGGCTCATCGGTATGGGCCTCCGTCACCAATGAGACGGGCGGTGGGGTGGAGGACGCGGTGGTGACGATATACAGATACGGAGAACTGGGCCGGACGATGAGGACCAATTCGACCGGGGAGGCGACCATGACGATCCCGCCAAACAACGGGGGGACCATAAATATCACCGCTTACAAGGAGGGTTTCATACATGCTCAGGGGACCTTCGATCTGGTCGATAACCTGGAACCTCTGGTCCTCCACCAGGTGATCCCGGAGAACCCCGACGGGTTGATGGGGTATTATGTTACGGACCCCGTGGTGGAGATCTACGGGGACGAGCCCTGCAGGGTGGAGTACAGGTGGGACGATGGGGGCCTTCAGGAGGTTGACGGGAAAGCTACCCTCACGGCTCCGGAGGGCAACCACACCCTTCACTTCAGGGTGGAGGACACCGTGGGTCTGTTCTCGGAGTGGGACGAGGTCTCCATATCCGTCGATACCACCCCCGCGGAGATCGGCATCATGGGCGATCCCGTGGAACCGGACGGCAACGGCGGCGTATACATTTCCATTCCCAGTGTGTATATCACGTCCCCAGAGCATCTGGGAAGGGCGGAGTACAAGATAAACAGCTTTTCAAGGATGGACCTGACCGAACCGGTCCCTCTCTACGAGGGTTTCAACACCGTTACGATGTGGGGCTACGATCAGGCAGGTAACGTCAACGTCACCCAATCCCATTTCACCGCGGATACGACGCCTCCCGTCTCGAGCATCAAGGTGTCCCACCTTCCCGACGGGGATAACGATTTCTACGTGAACGTTCCGTTCGTCGAGGCGGATGAGCTCTACGGGGTGGATAATATCCTCCAGTACCGGTGGGACGATGAGGAGTGGGCAGAGCTTGATTCGGAGGCCCCGGCTCCCGAGGGGATCCATACGCTGTATCACCGGGGGATCGACCCTGCCGGGAATATCGAGACCGCGCAGTTCAGGGTTTTCAAGGTTGATACTGTTGGGCCGGAACTTGAGATGACCCTGACACCATCCGTGCCAGATGGGGACAACGGGTATTACAGGACCGAACCCCTCGTGCATGTGGAGATCGACGAGGGGGAGATACATTACATTCTCCAGGAGCTGGGCGGTGCTTCTGATTGGGGCGGGCCCCACCAGGTAATGAGAGGCGATCTGGTGATGCCCGATGGCAGATGGACGCTTCATTTCCGCGGGATCGACGAGGCTGGAAACGTCAGGTATCTGGAAAGCCTCGACCTAAAGGTAGACACGTACGGTCCCGATCTCTCCTATTCGGTAGCTCCTCTGGATCCCGACGGGGAGAACGGCTGGTACCGGTCCATGGTGGTCATAAGGGTGGATATACTCTCCGTGAACACGACGCTCTCCTTCCGGAACGGGGAGGAGGATTGGCAGGGGTTCACGGAGAGCCTGTATCTGGAGAGCGGTGTCTACAACCTCGATATCAGGGCCCTGGATGCCGCGGGAAATGAGCTGATAAGGCATCTTGACCTCATCAAGGTGGACAGGGACCATCCCGCCGTGGAGATGATCGGTCCTGTGGGCGAGGGGGTCCTCGGGCCGGACGATGTCACCGTTTCCTGGGAGGGTTTCGATAACACCTCCGGTATTTCACTGTACCAGGTCTCCGTGGACAGCGGCACATGGATAGATAACGGGTTAATCTCAACATATGTTATCAGGTCCCCTTCCAACGGCAGGCACACCGTCACGGTGAGGGTTTTCGACCATGCGGGCAATTTCGAGCTGGGCGGTCTTCAGTTCGAGGTGGATTCGATCTCCCCTTATATCATGTACAAGTCCCCCGTCGGACCCAACATCTCGATAGATTCGACCGTGTTGGTGACCTTCTCCGAGGAGATGGATAGAACGAGGTTCTCGTTCTCCGTGGACGGTGTCGAGGGGAATCTTTCCTGGGAGGGGGATACGGCCGTCTTCACGCCCGAGATGTTATTATGTTACGGTAAAACGTATGAGGTCGTGGTGACGGGAATGGATACCTGCGGTAACGAGATGGACAGGTTGAACTGGTCTTTTTCAACTGTTGCGCTCATCCCGGAGGAACGGGAGGATGAGGAGGGGGGCTTTGGCGCTTTCATTGCGGCCGTTGTTGTTGTCCTGGTCCTTATCGTGGTCCTGGGCACCGTGGGCATAATCATGCTGTATATCCGCAAGAGGGAGCGGATATCGGAGGAGATCTGGGAGGATTCGCCTGACCTTCAAGGTGATGAACTTGAAGACGACGAATCGGTAGATTCGTCTAACCTTCGCGGTATCAACGAATCGGTAGATTCGTCTTATCTTCGCGGAGGTATCCGCTCAGGTCTCAACGAATCGGTAGATTCGTCTAACCTTCGGAGAGGTATCTCCTCAGGTGAGGAGGAACTCGATTACGAGCCCCTTGATATGATGAAAACGTATTCGACCATGGAGGAGGAGGTGGAGGAGCTCGACCCTGTGTCCATAGAGGAGGAATTCACGGAATTCTACGAGGTGGGGTCCTCCATCGAAGATGAGATCGATGATGAGGCGGCCCCTCCGGAGATGGAGGATGTCTTCGTTATGGAGTCCCCCTCCCCGGATGATCTCAAGGCCGACATCGATGAGTTCCCGCATCATAAGGGGATCAGCAAGGATGATGATGAGTTCATCGACCTTGAGGGCCTGTTTTGAGCTACTTGACCCTTATCGACGTCAAAATATCGGGGTATAGTATTTTCACCCGGGTCACCGCTACCCAATTATATGGGGACCCCGTTGAAATAACGCAGGAGCGTTAGCTTTGAATGGGGGATGGGACCCCGTCTTCACAGGGAGACAGCGCTGATGAGGCACGAGAGAAGGCCCCGTAAAGGGGTTGAAAAGGGAAACATCGGTAATCGTCTAGGCTCGGTGCTGTCGTCATCCGCGGAGAGTTTCAAGGGTATCATAGGGGCGTATCACGGCGTATCTGACCGGAGCATCGACAGGGCCGTTGTAGATGCGGGGAGGTCCCTGAACTCCATCATTGATGATGAGGGGATCACCCTTGGGTCGGAATCGCTGTTATCATCTGCGGGATTCACCGGAGAGGTCCTCGAGCCGAGGAAGGACGGAAAACCGAAACAGCCTCCGGAGTTGGAATGCATTGGTCTGGAAACCTATCAACCGCTGACACCCGATATCATAATCAAGGAACTTCAGGTGCCCATCGCCCAGGCAAGGGACGACCTGTTCACGATGAGCAGGGGCAAGTTCGGCCCCCTGACCCTGGTTCAGAAGGATATGCTTGAGAGCGTTATCCGGAGGCTTCAGAAGGTGGAGGCACTCCAGACCGAGCTCACAGGGGTAACGTCGGAGAATAGGTCCCTGGAGGGGGTACATCGGGAGTCCGTTATGTTCCAGGACCTGCTGGAGGACGTCCTCGGGCAGATCAGGGAGGAAGGGATGAGCAGGGACATC
>JAUVLN010000006.1 GCA_030600725.1 Thermoplasmatota archaeon
GGGGGCGATCGTCGATGTCCTCAAGGCGTTGGGTGCGCTTCTGAATGATGTGGAGGAGATAAAGGAGATCGAGATCAACCCCCTGATGGTGACGGATAAGGGGGCTGTGGCCGTGGACTGCCGGATCCGGATTCGTTGAGACGGGTCAATCCTCATATCCTCTATCAGAACCGCTCATCTCTCCTTTCGTATAAGTGTGATGAGATCCCTCTTTCTGATCCGCCAACCCGTCTGCCATGCGGGGAACCTATCAAGGAAGGCCATGGGATTGAAAGATCTACCCCTTCTCAGGATGTAACTCCTCCATTCAAGCCTTCTGCTGGTACGCTCCATCCTCCTCACCATACTGGACCTCATCGTGCCAAGCTCTTTGGTGAACGCCTTCACCTCCGGAGTGCCATCCAGCTTCCTGAGATTCCTCTCCCTCAGGGTATTCAGGTCCTTCAACCTCATGGAGACCTTACCAGAGATATCGCCCAGGTCCCTCTCGATGTGCCTCATGGCAGCGGTGTGCTTGATCCTGCCCACCTCCCCCTGAAGCTCCCCGATACCACGGTTGATATCCTCCAGGTAGTGCTCGTTGGAATCGAACCATCTCTTTACCGATCTCTCGGAGGGGGAGACTATACCCTTATCCAGCTTTCCCATGAGGACCTCGTAGCGGTCATTGAGCTCCTCCAGTTGTTTTGATACGGCGGGAGGCGCCCCCTCGGTGATGAAGGGTCTCACTCGCGACCTCTCCTTCACCATCTTCCTTACAAGGGCGAATGCCATCATAATCAATGCGGTTGTGAATACCATAATGTCCACCCATTGGGCCAGCTCGGTTGCGGTCGTGTTCAGGAACTCAATAACAGGCCACACGGTCCCCTCGAAGAGAAGGGCCAGAATGAGCCAGTAGACCGAGTGAAGGAGATCAACATGGCCCATCACGTTCATGGGAGCATCGCTGTAATCCCATAGCCTCACCTTGAGTACCTTCGTTGTGAACACTCCTCCGACGAATTCCACAAGGGACATTCCCAGGAAATATATCCCGCACCGGGCGATGAACGGGAGATCGTTCATGAAGGAGACCATCAGAAGCAGGAGAAGCCCTCCGAAACCGTATATCGGACAGAAGGGGCCTATAAAGAAACCCGCGTTGGTCCACCTCTTATCGACGATCGAGCGGTACCCCGAATCGATCAACCATCCTATCATCGTCGCGAAGAGGAAGAATATCAGAAATGAGGTTATTCTTATCATGGGGTAGGTCTCCGTTATCGCTTTCTTACATCTCTTTCAACACAGGATACCGCGTCGATCCTCTCTATCGTCTCAACTCCGTCAAAATCGTTGTCCTCGCTTATTATCACGGAGAGCCCGTTCTTCTTCATGGAGGAGAGGTGGATAGCATCCCTTGGATCCAGTTTCGTATTCTCGTAGGCGTCCATCATCATAAGGATCACCGATCCGTCCACATCCACCCATTTGATCGGCAGTGAGAGCATTGCCTTTGTTATCCTTATCGCAGACTCCTTGCCTATCCTCTTTTTCAGTACCCATATCACCTCGTCAATGACCAGGTAGGAGGAGGCGCAGGTGATCTTCCGATCGGCGATCATACTGATGATCGTTCTGCAGTGCTGCCCCAGATCTCCCTTATCTATAGCAGCGAAGATGAAGATGTTGGAGTCTACATACAAGATGGGTCCTCCCCGTATCTCGTCTCCAGCTCCCTCTTTATCTCATCCATTGTTATCTTCTTTGACCCTTTCGCACACACCTCGGAGAAGATATCAACGACCCTCTCCTTTTTCAGCAGTATGATCCTATCGTTCTCCACCTCTATCACCACCTCATCGCCCTCATTTATCCCCAGCATGTCGCGGATCGTCTTGGGGATCACGATCTGACCCTTTGCCAGTATGTGCCTTGTGAGCATTTTAACCACTTGGTTAATCTATAGTTTAACTTATTAATTAAACTTTTGATGGAATTGGAGAAAATAGGAGCAGAGGGTTGGATCCAGCATCATGGATGTAGGAGATATGGCCAAGATATTATAGATATGAAGATCATAACAGAAAATAGAGCGGTTTGAAGAAGATATATGCCAACACGGTGAATGATAACAGATATGATGCCACGAATATGATCATCTTCTCACCATCTATTTTGAACTTCTTGTGGAGAATGAACGCCATAAGGAGCATGAGCCAGATGGAGAATACATTTGCAACACCAAGGGCCAGCGATACGCTCAGTTTCTCCTTATCGTTCCCGAACATCAGCAGTCCGATGGCGAATCCAAGGATGCAGGAGAACATGACGAAGATGGTGAACCGCTTGACATTGAAGATAAGCGGTTCTCCCATCCTCTCATCAACCTTCCGTTCCCACTTGATCTCATCGGGTTCCCCGAGGTCAAAATAGATGTCAGCATTGTAGTTGTTGGCAACAGAATCTATCTCCACAAGTGTTAGGATATATTCGGAATACATGTAGTCATAGTAATAATGATCAGAATAGCCGGTGAAGTTTTCCATGAAACTGGATCGATATATGCTCCCCAGTGAGGCTCTCAGCTGATCCCACTCCTCGTCGGTCATTCCAGGGCTATAACCTGGATCAGATTGGTAGTCGATATTATGGAGGCTCGGCGGGATCAAATGTCCCCGGAAATATCTCACGGTCGTATCGTCTCTTATCTCCCTGTTCAGATCGGGGATGGCTGCGCCTATAATGACTATGTTGACGGGCACTTTCTCATCGCCGTACAGGCTGGTCAGGAGCATCGGATAGAATATCCTGTCCGTGGGGAATTGAACGTAGATACCCGGTTGGACCCTTTCATCCTCAAGGTCCTCAAGCCAGGTCAATATGAACGAGAAGTCGTTGGAGACGTAGTGATCGAGAGGCCCTATCATCCCGTCCTCGACGTCCAGCCCCTTGGACCTCATGTATTGGTAAACGGACTCGCCGGATGATGCGGATATCAGCTCGGATGAGATCCCCATCAGATTGGTCTCCATGTGCACCAATACGTCAAGGTCGTCACTCCCCACTCCTAAACTGCCCTTATCCGATGTGTCATCCAGGGTGTTAATAGACAACATCCATCCAGCCACCAACCGGCCCATGGGAACCGCGGAGCTGAGATAGAGTATCATCTCCTCCTTCCTGATCCTCTCGAACTCCTCGTCCGCCCTCTCCTGGATATCCTCCCCTTCCAACGAGGGTGACGCTGTCTCGATGGCCAGCTGGATATTATCCGGATCCGAGGGGATGGGCAGTATCCAGGCTGCCTTTCTACCGCTCTCCCCCTGAAGGTTGATCGATATGGACATCTTCTGGATCCCGTCCTCGTAGGCGATAAAGGCGGTCTGGTCCTCCTCGAGGATGTAGGAGAGGTCCTCGTACACCGGCATTACAACGCCATCACCGCCCGCCAGGCCCATGAACGGAAGTAAAAACAGAAGCGAGATCGATATGAATACCGCCTTGCGGATGTGCGAGATACCTGCTGCCGACCGCATTCCTTGGCTCCCGGATCAAGGTCCATGCACTGTAATCCGCATATTCAATGGTCTTGTACCGATATATATGCTTCCAGAGATCTGAAATAGGGTAAATATGAAAACACCATATCCCCACTCAGGTCCAGATGAATGAAATTTTTCGCCTGCTGATCGATGATCATGCTGAACCGGCAGTGAACATGGCAAGGGACGAGTCCCTGCTGAGAAGGGTCATCGCCGGGGAATCCCCGCCCTGCATAAGGTTCTACCAATGGAAGCCCCCCGGCCTTTCGATCGGGAGGTTCCAGTCCATCGACAACGGGGTGGACATGGAGATGTGCAGGGAGCATGGGGTCGAGGTTGTCAGAAGGCTCACCGGAGGGGAGGGGGTCCTACACGATGATGAGCTCACCTACTCCATCATGATACCGTTCAACCATCCACGCTTCGACGGCCGTGGGATCATAGACTCCTACAGGACGATATCCAGGGCGCTTGTCAAGGGACTTCGGGATATCGGACTGGAGAGCAGCATGGCGGGGGAGGGGCCCACCAGGGCCGACCCCATGAGCGGAGGTGTATGTTTCTACACGCCGACGGTGTACGAGGTCACCTCCGGGGGAAAGAAGATCGTTGGCTCGGCCCAGACCAGGGAGAAGGGGATCATCCTCCAACATGGGTCCGTTCCCATGGACTGGGACCCTGACGTACTTCTGGATGTCACGGGGATCAAAGGGCCCGAGAGGGAGCAGTTCAAAGGCTTTCTCCTGCAGAGGGCCACGACCATAAAGGAACAGCTGGGAAGGAGGGTGGAGTACCGCGAGCTCTCGGAGAGCTTTGCCAGGGCGTTTGGAGAGGTGTTCGACGTCGAGCTTGAGGAGTCGAAATACTCCCTCCAGGAGGAGAAGATGACCAGGTTCCTTGTGGATACAAGGTACGGAAAGGACGATTGGAACCTCAAATTGTAATGGGGTTCCCTACCAGAGCCTCCCGAAAAATGGTTACAAATGATTTGATATATCATGAAAGAGAGTTGATATCTGGTTTCAGATGATATCCAAGGGAGAATGCTTTCTACTTGCATTATCGCTTATTGCGATCATACTGCTCATTCCGGGTGATATCTATGCCGATGATCCTTATGAGGAGGCGATACTCGAATTCTCATTGGTTTCCCCCTCTTCAGGCGAATATACAGCAGGGCCGTTGGTGGGTATTACCGTCCTTCTGGAGGGGAGAAAGGGAGATGATTACGGAACCACCATACAACACAGGACCTCCACATCTGGAGAGGGTAATTTTACGGATTGGATCGATGATGCGAACTTCGAGAATTCTGGTCAGCAGTATATCTCTGTCAGGGTTTTTCTCCAGGAGGGGAAAGGTAACCGGATCCAGTTTAGATTGCAAAACGATAACCTCACCAAGGTGCTCTCAGAGGAGTTCCCTATTTGGGTAGATTACGGATCACCCACCTATAGGTTGAAAAACCCATCCGATACGGATATGTATCATTTGAACCCCATGCAGAACATCCAGGTCCAGATCGACGATGCAGGATCCGGTGTGGACGCAGACACGATCATGTATCGTTTAACCACGACCGGTACTGAAAATTTTTCTTCCTGGATACCTTACAAGGATGCCTAGAACGGCAACACAATAGTAGTGAACCTCAGATTAACGTTCAACCGGGGTGACGATAACTTCGTTCAGGTCCGCTGCAGGAACCTGGCTGGCAGCCAGATCACAGAGTCGCCCGAGTACAACATCAAGATCAATACATTCCCATTTATCGATATAACCTCTCCAACCGGTGGTGAGATCCTCTACGAATACATTCCCATTACCTTTGATGCGACCGACTCTTTTGACTATGATGGCGATTCAATATCCTTCAAGTGGTACAGGAGCGGTCCTACCGGCATGGAGCAGTTTGGCATCACTGCCCTCATGTCTGCGAGTTTCGCACCCGGCGAGCACACGATCAAACTTGTCGTCACCGACTCTGTCGAGAACTCCGCCTCGTTCACGTTCGTAATACTGGTAGAGGGGGAGGATGATGATCCGGAAAAATATACAAGGGACACCGACGGAGACACCATCCCCGACTACTGGGAGCAGCAGTATCATCTGGATTACCTGAAATATGATTCCGATAAGGACCCGGATGATGACGGGTTCACCAATCTTCAGGAATATGAAAATTCAACAAGCCCCATCCATCAAGATTCAAGTCCTAATTACGATTTTGACCAAGATGGTATAAATGACATCTGGGAGAGGGTAAACGGATTGAATCATCAAGATCCCTCCGATGCTGAAGAGGACCCGGATCACGATGGGTACACGAACCTTGAGGAGTACAAGGGAGATACGGACCCCAATGATTTCCTATCCGCACCGGGATCTGTGAATCCACTCAGAACGATCTGGTACGGCTCAGGAGCGTATGAACACGGTCTGTTCCTTCTATCTCTTATCTTTTTCATAAGGGCAATTTTTATCATGGGCTATGTTTACTGGATGATCAGGGATATGAAGAGAAGGGGTATGGATGGAGTCAGATCGTATCTGCTATCACTCATATTTTTTGGAATAATAGTGTTAATAATGTACCGGTTCAAAAGAAGAAAGGGCAATATGATAAATTGTGTCGTCTGCGGAAATGAAAGACTGGAGGAGCTAAAAACCTGTCCCCACTGTAATTGTCTGGTCAAGATCAAAAAAGTAAAAAAACCAATGCTCAGACTGAAAGTGTTGAAGAGAAAGAAGAAAATCATCTACATATAAACAGAAGAGAGGGGGCCAAAATATATATGACCTCCTTTGCATTCGAAATCGATTATATTTACAGGCCTCTTTATCCATCATTATAGGACATTATTCTGATCACGGCAGTATGTGGATGAGATCTTTCAGTTGGCGGTGACATCACACAGTAGGGAACAGATCAATCCAACCTAACTTTGACATATGAATACATATGAATGTCAAAGTGAGGTCTCTCCCAAAATTGACAGGCTCAGATCATATTCGATCTGTCAAAGTTGGGATCCAATAGATTTATTTAATCATTGGACTCTATATCCATCAAGGTGATCATCCAATGAACCTAAAGGTAATCCTTGAACCATCGGAAGAAGGTGGTTTCACTGTATATGTCCCTTCTCTTCCAGGTTGTATCTCCGAGGGCGATTCAAAAGAAGAAGCTCTTGAAAATATCAGAGAGGCGATCGAGCTGTACCTCGATCCTATAGAAGATGATATGATCCAGTTTGAATCAGAGGGTGGCGAGGTGGCCGTATTATCGATCTAAAGGTAATTCCATGACCAAAGTTCCTTCGGTTGATTATGACAAGGTTGTTCGAGCTCTTCAAAGAACAGGATTCATTGTTGTGAGGCAGAAAGGAAGTCATATCAGAATGCAGAAGAGATCTGGTGGGGATACATTGAAGATCACGATCCCCGCTCATAAACCGATAAAAAGAAGCACCTTATCGCACATAATAAAAAGCACAGGCCTTTCGCTTGAGGAGTTCTTGTCGTTCTTGTAATGATCCCTCTAAGCTCTTCATTACAAATAAAAAAGGAGTTCTTTCAACAGTTTCAAATATTGAATTGGGGGCCAAAAAGAAGGCCCCCATCTATTTCAAATCCATTGCCGTTTGTATCGATCAACCTATGGACCCTATGATCCGGTTCAGCGTCTCGCTGGGCCGCATCGCCTTCGAGACCATCTCATCGCTGGGCCTGTAGTAGCCGCCCATATCCACCGGATCTCCCTGCACGGAGATGAGCTCCTCCACGATCTTCTCCTCGTTCTCCTTGAGCTCCCTCGCAACGTTGGAGAATATCCCCCTGAGCCCCTCATCCCCGGACTGCTCGGAAAGCGCCTGGGCCCAGTACATGGCCAGGTAGAAGTGGCTTCCCCTGTTATCGATCTGGTTGACCTTTCTGGATGGTGACCTGTTATCCTCAAGGAACCTCTCCGTCGCCTGATCGAGTGTATCCGCAAGGACCTTTGCCTTCCCATTCCCGGTCTGGATGCTCAGATAATCGAGCGATGCGGATAGGGCCAGAAACTCTCCAAGGGAGTCCCATCTCAGATGGCCCTCCTCCCTGAACTGCTGAACGTGCTTGGGCGCCGACCCACCAGCTCCGGTCTCAAACAATCTACCCCCGTTCATCAGAGGTACGATGGAGAGCATCTTCGCGCTTGTTCCAACCTCAAGGATGGGGAAAAGGTCCGTTAGATAATCACGGAGGACATTGCCTGTTACCGAGATCGTATCCTTTCCTTCCCTGATACGCGTACATGAAAAGAGTGTGGCCTCTACCGGGGACATGATATCAATTTCCAGGCCGGAGGTGTCATGGTCAGGCAGATACCGTTTCACCTTCTCTATAAGCTGAGCGTCGTGTGCCCTATTCTGATCAAGCCAGATGACGGTGGGCGTACCTGTTGCCCTTGCTCTGTTCACCGCCAGTTTGATCCAGTCCTGTATGGGAAGGTCCTTTACCTGGCACATACGGAAGATATCGCCCTCTTCCACGTTCCTGGACAGGAGCGTCTCCCCAGATGCTGATACGACGCGTACAGTGCCGTTACCCGGGCAGATGAAGGTCTTGTCATGGGACCCGTATTCCTCCGCTTTCTGTGCCATGAGACCTACGTTCGGAACGGTTCCCATGGTCGTAGGGTCAAAGGCGCCGTTCTCCTTGCAGAAATCTATGACGGTCTTGTAGACGCCGGCATATGATCTGTCCGGGATGACATACTTCGTGTCATGGAGCTCTCCATCCTTTCCCCACATTCTTCCCGAGTTCCTGATCGCAGCCGGCATGGATGCATCGATGATCACGTCACTGGGCACGTGGAGATTGGTGATACCCTTGTCGGAGTTCACCATGGCAAGCTCGGGCCTCTTCTCGTAGCATGCCTCGATGTCTGCTTCTATCTCCGCCCTCCTCTCATCGGGTAAAGAATTGATCTTGGCATACAGGTCGCCCAGGCCGTTATTGGGGCTTATGCCCAAATCTTCGAAGGTCTTTCCATATTTGTCGAAAACATCCTTGAAGAATACAGAGACTACGTGTCCGAATATGATGGGGTCTGATACTTTCATCATGGTGGCCTTGAGATGGACGGAAAACAGGATGCCCTTTTCCTTCGCATCCTCCATCTGCTCCTCGAGGAATGCACGGAGGGCCTGTTTGCTCATGACCGACACATCGATGATCTCGCCCTCTATTAACGGGGTCTTCTCCTTCAGCAACTCGAGATCCCCATCCACGCCAACGAACTCGATCCTGGAATCTCCGACATTTTCATGGGAGATGGTGAGTGATACCTCATTGGAGAACAGGTCTCCACCATTCATATGGGAAACGTGGGACTTCGAATCGGGTGCCCACTCGCCCATTGAATGGGGGTGCTTTCTTGCATAGTTCTTTACGGAACTAGGGGCTCTTCTACTTGAGTTCCCTTCCCTCAGGACCGGATTCACGGCGCTTCCCTTTATCCTATCATATCTGGCCTTTATCTCCTTCTCCATGTCGCTCGTTGGATCCTCGGGATAGTCCGGCAGATCATAGCCCTTCTCCTGCAGCTCCTTGACCGCCGCCTTCAACTGAGGGATCGAGGCGCTGATACAGGGCAGTTTGATCACGTTCGCCTCTGACATCTTCACCAGCGCTCCCAGCTCCGTCAGGTCGTCATTTATCCTCTGCCGGTCCGTCATTCTCTCCGGGAACCTGGCGACGATCCTCCCGGCGAGGGAGATATCCCTGGTTTCAACTTCCACACCCGCTGCGTTGGTGTATGTTTTGATGATGGGCAGCAAAGAGTAGGTCGCAAGTGCAGGCGCTTCATCGACTTTTGTATAGATGATCATCGATCTTCCAAATGCTTCCTTTTTATCCATTTTTTCAACTCCTTCTGTTGTTATGAAACTTCCCGTTCCTCCCTGTCAACAAATACCGCATCATCATAATATTTGGGCACGATGTTCCTCACAACGTCGATGATGGTACCGTCCCTGTACTCTATCAGGGCGACTATCTTATCCCCCCAGTTGGGTTCCACCTTCGAACCGGTTATATCCGTCGCCATCCTGTTCAGCTCCTCTATCGTGCATATCCTCATATCCCTGGGTATCTTGACATGCTTCAGTTTCTCCAGAAGGTCCATTCTCCTTGGATTGATGGCGATACCGCGTTCCGAAACGACCACATCCACGGTCTCACCGGGGGTCACCACGGTCGTACATCTCTTGACCACTACCGGGAACCTGCCCCTGAAGAGCGGTATGGTGATGATCGTCAAACTGGCGCCTGCAGCGGTGTCGGAATGGCCGCCAACTGGTTCAGCTATGATCCCCGTGGACATGGTTGCGGTATTTGCGTTGAAATCCAGGTCCACCTCCGTGGCACCCAGCACGACAACGTCCAGCTTGTTCACGGTACACCCCTTTCCGTGTATGTTCGCATACGCCCCGATGGGCAGGTCCACGTGGTTGGGGTTGTTCTTCATGTTCTCAATGGCGACCATATCGAATGCCTGGCCCGTAATCAGCTTCTTCACGGTGCCGTCCTTCAGCATATCCACGAGGAACTTCGTCGTACCTCCCTGTGCCCAACCGGCTGTTATCCCTTTCTTCTTTATCAGTTTGTGAAGATATTCGTTGAAGGCCAGGGATATCCCACCGGCCCCGGCCTGAAAGTTCATTCCGTCGATAACATAACCAAGCAGATCTGCGATCTTCACCGCATCCTTTGCGATCTTCAACCGGGTGGGGGAATTGGTCACCCTGAGCTCTCCGGATGCTATCTTCGAGGGGTCACCGATCTTATCGACGACCACGACGTAATCCACCTTCTCCTGGCTGATCGACATGGGAAAGTTGGGATATTCCACTAGGTTGTCGGTGATCGCGATCACGTGGTCGGCGAAGTTCACATCCACATATGAGAAGTTGATCGTACCGCATGCGGATGGGCCGTTGATGGCATTCAGGTTTCCCAGCTCATCGGCGGAAGGCGCGCCCACGAAGGCCACGTCGATCCTGATATCTCCTGCCTCGATGGCCCTGACCCTGCCCCCGTGGGATCTGATCTTCATCGGCCTATCCAGATACTTACCCGAGCTCACAAGCCTCCCGAACTCACCTCTTGCTGATCCGCCCTCTATGTGACCGATGGTGCCATCCTTGATACACCTGATGATCATATCCTCCTGACATTGAAAGGTGGAGGAGGGTGCAAGGGTCAGGTTCCTGATCCCCTTCTTCCGGATCTCATCAAGGACCATGTTCATCACCATGTCTCCGTTGCGGAAATGATGGTGGAAGGAGATCGTCATGCCATCCTTCAGTCCCACCCTGTCTATCGCAGCGCCCAGTGTCGCTATGACCTCGTTCGTCTGATCCGCAATATACCCCAACCTTGGGCCGTGCTTCCGATCGTTCCTGGGAACGGCGCTGAAGGGGCCGCAGTAAGGTGTGAGCTCTTCGCCGTTGATGGACCTTGGTATCATTCTCCCAATCCGGTTCTCAACCCACTCCACTTCATCGACACCGACCATCTACCCATCCTCCTCGATGACGGGGATGGATAGTTCCGCAGCCCTGGCCCTGGCCAGAATACGCTCCGCTTTCATGACAATGGGCCTGTCCACCATCTTCTTACCCAGGGCGATGACCCCGGAACCCTTCTTTCGGGCTTCCTCGATGGCTCCTGTGACCCTCACCGCGTACCTGATCTCCTCCTGGGTTGGATTGAACACGTCGTGGATCACATCTATCTGAAGGGGATGAATGCAGGCCTTTCCGTCGAATCCCATCTTCTTTATCATCGTGGTCTCCTTGCGGAGGCCCTCCTCGTCCTCGAAGTCGGAATAGACCGTATCTATCGCCTGGATCCCGGCGGCCCTCGCGGCCAGGAGTATCAGGGAGCGCGCGGTGTTGATCGCCAACCCATCGGCGCTTCTCTCTCCGCCCAGGTCCGCGGTCAGGTCCTCGCCCCCGATTGTAATACCCTCCAAACGCTTTGATGCCTTTGCGATGTCCGGTGCGTTGATGATGCCCTTGGCCGTCTCCATGGTGGCGAAAAGCTTGATGCGACCGATCTCCAGCCCTTTACGCCCTTCCATCCTGGTAACCAGTTCGTCGACCTGTATCACGTCCTCGACGCTCTCCACCTTGGGAATGTAGATACCGTCGAGTTTCTCGCATACCACCTGTTCGATATCCCATTTTCCCCAGGGGGTCGACAGGGGGTTGATCCTAACCGTCACCTCAGTGCACGGCCCGAAATCGATCACCTTCAGCGCCTCGGATACGAGCATTCTGGCATCCACCTTGAATTCCGGTCCGACGCTGTCCTCCAGATCGAGCGAGATCACATCCGAACAGTAGAGCCCCGCAGGAGGGATCATCTTGGGATTGTTCCCCGGGACGTAGAGCCTTGATCTCCTGAGCTTCATTCGAAAGCCCCCCCCTTTATCGCTGCAGCCTTGATCCTGGCTATGATGGTGAAGTTCAGGGGGCTCCTTCCCTTGCTCCATATCCGGGCGTCCTCGATCCCCATCCCGTTGAGGGTCTCCTTTATGATCTTGAACACCTCGTCCCGTAACGCATCCCGGGCCTTGCCCTCGATCTCCACTTTGATTCCCGTGCCCGGCTCCACCGGAAAGAGCTTGACTATGCAGTCCTCCCTCTCCTCGGTGCCGGCCATGCCTTCCCGCTTGATTGTATGTATGACCATCATCCCACCTCCAGATCAGGCCATGCTCTTTTTGGTATAGTTGAGGGTCCCTCCCTCTTTGAGCACATCGACCTCCCTGACGGAAAGATCGTGTACCAGAGGTATTGAGATGCCCTTGTTCCTCACCTCGATGGTGAGGTCGCCCGAGAGGTCGGACAGGTCCAGGAAGATGTCGTCTCCCTGCTCCAGCCTATCGAGATCGGCACCGTCCCTGAATGTCAAGGGCATTATGCCAAAATTGATCAGATTGGCCCGGTGTATCCTGGCAAACGACTTCACTATGACCGCCTTGACGCCCAGGTACTTGGGGGCAAGAGCCGCATGCTCCCTGGATGATCCCTGGCCGTAGTTATCGCCTCCGATGATGAAGCCACCCTTCTTCTCCTGCGCCCTCCTCGGGAAATCCTCGTCCACCTGTGAGAACACGTACTCGGATATCGCGGGTATATTGGAACGGAGGGGAAGGATCTTGGCACCCGCGGGCATGATGTGGTCCGTGGTGATGTTATCCTTTACCTTTATCAGAACCTCACCCTCCTGGGATGTTGGAAGCCCGGGGAAATCCGGTAGCGGCTTGATATTCGGGCCCCTGACTATCTCCACCTTCCTTGCTTCCTCTTCCGGAAGCGGGTAGATGAATAGGTTGTTATCAACAAGGTAACTGGTGGGCTCCTCTATCTTGTGGTATTCTCCAAGCTCCCTCGGGTCGGTCATGACGCCCTTCAATGCTGTGGCAGCGGCAACCTCGGGAGAGACCAGATACACATCCGCATCCCTGGTTCCGGACCTCCCCTTGAAGTTCCTGTTGAACGTCCTTACAGAGACGGCGCCTGACCGGGGGGCCAGACCCATGCCGATACAGGGACCGCAGCCGGATTCCAGCATCCTGAAACCCGCCTCCACCAGGTCGGCATAGGCGCCGGTCCTGACCATCTCCCTGATTATCGTCCTAGATCCGGGGGAGATGGTGGCGGATATATCATCGTGAAGCCTTTTCCCCTTCACCGTTCTTGCCACTATCATAAGGTCACGAAATGAGGAGTTGGTGCAGGAGCCGATGCAGACCTGGTCCACCTTCATCCCCTGGAGTTCCTTTACGGTTACAACCGCGCCGGGGGAGTGGGGTTTGGCCGCAAGTGGAACGAGTACGGAGAGATCTATCTCCATTATCTCATCGTACTGTGCGTCGTCATCGGCCTTCATCTCCACCCACTGCTCACCCCTCCCCATCACCTCCATGAACCTTTTGGTGTTCTCATCGGATGGAAAGATGGATGTGGTGCACCCTGTCTCGGTACCCATGTTGGTCACGGTGGCCCTGTCGGGAACGGATAATGAGGCGAGGGCGGGTCCGAAATACTCCAGGATGTAACCCCTGCCTCCCTTGACGTCGATCCTTCTGAGGATCTCCAGAATGATATCTTTTCCGGAAACCCAATCGGGCAGTGATCCCGTCAATTTAATACCCATGATCCTGGGATACTTCAGCTTGAAGGCACCTCCCGCCATTGCGACTGCGACATCAAGTCCTCCGGCCCCTATGGCTATCTGACCTATGCCCCCTGCAGTCGGAGTATGTGAATCGGAGCCGATAAGCGTCTTTCCAGGCGTGGAGAACCTCTCCAGAAAGACCTGATGACATATCCCGTTTCCCGCCTTGGACAGGATGATCCCGTACCTCTTGGCTATTGACTGCAGGTACCTGTGATCGTCCGCGTTCTTGAAGTCGGATTGAAGCATATTGTGGTCGATGAAGGAGACGGACCTCTCCGTTTTCACCCTGTCCAACCCCATCGCCTCGAACTGAAGGTAGGCCATGGTACCCGTTGCATCCTGTGTCAGGGTATGGTCCATCCTTATCGCTATCTCCTCGCCGGGAGATTCAACTCCCTTGATCATATGTTCCTTTAAAATCTTCTGAGCCAAGGTTCTTCCCATTGAATCCCTCCACATGGTAATACTCTAAGGCAAATGGGAATTAAAACCCCCCTATATATAGCTTACTAAATTTTGATTATTTTCCAATATTCCCGAAATATTGTAACTATTTATTCATCATGTTGAGCTTTTTTTCATTACCCTTAAATATCAAAACGCCCTTGTTGAAAAAAACCGGGGTGCAATCTGTGGATCTATCTACAACGGAGCGTGCAGTCCTCATGGGCATGGTCACTTATCCCGATATCCAGGATCGGGAGATATCCTCGATGCTGGACCTCCCCAATTCCACATATGCCTCGGCAAAGGCCAAGATCCTCAAACAGGGCCTGGTCCAGGATATATTCATTCCGATCTTTCCCAGGCTCGGTTTCGAACTGCTTGCCACCGTTTTCGGTGATTTCAATCCATCCATTCCCTTCAGTGAGAGACTACGGAACACGAAGATGACCGTGGAGGCATCTCCCGAGATGATCGTCTCCATAGGTGAGTCGCACAGGGGCTTCTCCCTTTCGATCGCCAGGAACGTCACCAGGATCATGAAGATCATGGACGTCAGGATGAGGCTCCTGGCCAGGCTGAACCTCCTGGAGATAGAGCTTCCCACACAGGTACTGTTCCCCTTCCAGCTATCCAACATCCATCGGTTCTTCAACAACGCGCCCCTGTTGTACAAGAGAATACAGGAGAAAGGGGGTTTTCAGAGTGACCACCTGGAGGACCTCTTCACACCTGAACAGCTGAGGAAGAAGGACAGGATCCTGCAGCTGGATGGCTCCAGGAGGATCAACGAACCGGCGCAGGTGGACCTGTCGAAGACCCAGCTGGATATCCTTCTGTACCTGATCAAATATCCGGAGCTGTCCGCCTCGAGGTTATCGGCCGTATCCCCCTATTCCAGGCATACGATCTCGAGGGCAAAGGGCCATCTCCAGGAAGAGGGATACATAACCAGGATGAGGCTCCTGGACCTGGCGCAGCTGGATTACAAGATCATTACGCTGTTCCATTCAAGGCTTGACCCAAAACATCCGATAACAATTGGCGAGTGTACCATGCCCCAGCTGCTTCAGGATGAGACCATCTTCTTCACCAGCAGGCCAACGGAGATGGTCATGATCGCCGTTTACCCCGATTACATCGAGTACAACAAAGGGATGTCCGCCTTCAACCACTTCCTGAAGAACAAAAACCACGCAAATACCATACCGGTGTTCAGGAACCATTCACTCCCGGAGGCGATATGGATCAAGAAGTTCGCCTTCGAGGACCTGCTCAGGGACCACTTTGACTTCAAGATCTAGAAGGTTGTGTTACACAAATATTTTACCCTGGACCATGATCGACCATCCATGGATATCCAAAGTATAAAGGACAGATTAAGGCCCCTGGGAAATAGGAAAAATATCCAGGGAATGGCAAGGTTCGGGATCACTCCAAAGCGGACCTTCGGAGTATCCATGCCGGACCTGATAGACCTCTCAAGGGAGATCGGCAGGGACCATGAACTGGCCCTGGACCTATGGAATGAGGGTATCAGGGAGACCATGATCCTTGGCGCCCTTGTTGACGACGTCGAATGTGTAACCGAGGAACAGATGGAAAGGTGGGTACTGGATCTCGATTACTGGGAGATCTGCGATCAGGTCATCATGAAGCTCTTCGAGAGGACCCCATTTGCAGAGAAGAAGGCATTCGAATGGGTCCGGCGGGATGAGGAGTTCGTCAAGAGGGCCGGTTTCGTACTGATGGCCAGGATGCCAAGGGTTCAGAAGGCATGGGACGATGTTAGGTTCATTCCGATACTCGATGAGATAGAAAAGGGAGCGCGGGATGACAGGCACAATGTGAAAAAAGCAGTGAACTGGGCACTCAGAGAGATAGGAAAGAAGAACTTAACCCTGAACCGCCTTGCTATCGAGCGGGCAGAGATCATCCTTGAGTTTGATAACAGTGGAGCGAAATGGATCGCCAGGGATGCGCTAAATGAATTGAGGGGGTCAAAGGTTCAGGAGAGATTGAGGAAGAGGGAAAGGACCTGATCCACGACCTTACCGAGATCAACCGACGAACTTCGGCCTTGCGGACACGAGCAGGGGCAGCGGAAGAGGTGATCGCGACATGGTGCCCTGAAGTTCCACCATCTCCTTCAGGAGATCCTCCTGTGTCATCTCCCGCTGCGTCTTCTCCCTGTCCCTGATCCTGACCATCAGCCTTCCGGACTCCGCCTCCCTGTTGCCAATCACCGCGGTGAATGGGATCCACTCCTTCTCCGAGTCCCTGATCCTCCTTCCCACCGTTCTATCGGTATCGTCGATATCCACGCGGAAATCACCCAGTTTCACGGCGAGATCCCTGCAGAGGTCGAGCTGTTCATCGGATACCGGTATAATCCTGAGCTGTGTGGGTGAAAGCCAGAAAGGAAGTGTTGGTGGAAGACCTTTCATGCTCTCCAGGTATGCCTTCTCCAGAAGTGCATATATGTTCCTCTCTATGGCACCCGAGGGTGAAAGATGGAGTATGAGCGGATGTCGGCTCTCCCCTTCCTTATCTGCGAAGGTGATCCCGTACCTCTCCCCATTCTCCACATCTATCTGATCGGTATTCAACGCGGATGCCTTTCCCTGGGAATCTACAAAGTTCCACTCGTACTTGAGGACGAAATAGAAGAACTGATCGTTCCACATCTCCACGACGATCGGCTTTCCATATTCCCTGGCCATGTTCACCACGAATTCCCTGTTGTCCTCATAGAAATCCTTGGTGACCCTTACTGCCATCTGGAGCTCTTCGGGTATACTGAAACCCATCTGGTCAAGAAGTTTTCTGGACAGGTTGAACCTGACCATCATCTCGGCCTTTGCACCATCCATGTCAGCACACAGGGCATGGCAGTCAGGCATTGTGAAGGATCTGAGCCTGCGAAGGCCCGTGAGCTCGCCCCTCTGTTCCACCCTGAACGAATATCTGGTGAGCTCGTATAGTCGAAGGGGCATCTGCTTGTATGAGAATGTGGCGTCATGGGCCATCAGGAACTGTCCGAAGCAGGCAGCGAACCTCAGAAACACCCTCTTATCAGGGGTGTCTATCGTGTACTGCCTGGCAGGAAACCTGTCGAGATAGGATTTAAGGGAGGGGTGCTCGAAGTCGTACATTATGGGCGATTCTACCTCCATACCTCCGTATGCCTTGACCTCCGATGTGACATACTGCTCCAGGAGTGATTTGATGAACCTGCCCTTTGGATAGAACCTCATGTTGCCCGGGTCCGATCCTGGCTCGTAATCCGCTATCTCCAGGGACCTCATGTACTTCACGTGTGGAGGTTCGCCCTTTGCCGTCCTCGATTTTGAGATCTCGTACTCCAGGAACTTCCTGAGCTGGGTATCGCCCTTGAAATCAAAACCTTTCACCTTGTTGTTCTCGACCCTGACGGGATGTAGCTCACCTTCCAGATCAAGGACATACCAGTTGGACCTAGCTTTCTTCTCGGATCCCAGGGCCTTCGACTCCTCGACCTTTTTCTTTTCGGTCCAGGGCCTTATCTCCCTGGACAGTTCGGAGAGGGGATGGCCCTTGCAGTTGAGGTCAAACGATTTGTACCATCCGAAGGGAGACCGCTTCGTTTCCAATCCTGAACCCGAGACTGCAGCCTCCAGAGCCTTCATGATCTCCCTGGCATCATCCGGCGCACCGAGGTCGGAGCTCAGGTGTGCGTATGGGTATAGCATTACCCTTTCGGTCTTGAGGGTGGCAGCGGTGTTCCCGATCTCCTTCAGGCATCCGGAGACGACCTAATCCTTGAACTTCATATCGTTCTTTTCCACCGTGCAGAATACAACAAGACAATCCTCCATACTGTCGGATCCACTCCCTGCCTCCTCGGCGATGTTCTTGATCGGCTTGGTTACCCTGTACTCCATTCGGTCCGAATGTATTAGAAGAAACTTCATATGATCACTACCAGGTTGGTCAAAATTAACCATTTACTTAACGTTATCGAACGACATTCAGGCTGATATCTTCGTCTGTCCGTCCCCCATCAGGCTGTCCATGTACTTTCTGCTGAGAAGGGTCAGATACTCGGCCTCTATAAGGGATCCGTCCGAAAAACTCCTCTGGGCGGTGTTGTAGAATGATAGAGGTTCGGTTATATCCTGGCCCTCATCCTTTCTCGTGTATATGTCGAACTTGAGCTCGTTCATATCATTCTCGATCCGCTTCCTCATATCACCCTTTGTCAGGATCTTTGGAAAGTTGGAACCCAGCTCGCGATAAAGTTCCAGCGCCTTCCTGTACCGTCCCAGATCCGTCAGCTTCTTGATGAACGGAACCCGCTTCTTCCTGATAAGGAACATCCGGGGTTCGTCCCTGTATCTGTCCATGATGACCTCAAGGGAGTCATGGTGGATCGAGAGGAAGCCCTTGAGGAATTCACTCCTTCCGGCGGCCATGTCGCTCATCCTGGAGATCACATCCTCCATCAATTTTATGCCCTCTCCGTACCTTTCGCCTTTGATCATATTCCTTGCTTTCTTCAATTCATCGATGAGATCATCCGGGTCGGAGCCCATCGCCTTGAGTTTCGATAATAACAATTTCGACTCTATTATCATTGACGAAACCCTCTGAGCCCTTTCCAGGAACTGGGTCTTCAGCTTGATGTTCATCTCGTTCAGAAGGGTCCTCCCCTCCTGCAGTATCGAGGAGCACTCACCCCGTTCATATCTGCTCTTGATCTGATCGTATCTGCCCATGTACTCCAATCCCTCGTAGAGCTCCTCCGCCTTCTTCGCCACCTCATCAAGCGACCGCATGAGGGAATCCGCATCCACCCTCTGCTTTGTTTCCTCCACCTGATCGAAGGCCTCCTCGATCTCCTTCCCGAGTGATATCAAATCCTCGAACCGCTCCTTGTCAAACAGCATGTTGAGGTATTTCACCTTCTTCTGATACCCTTTGATGGAATCGTCTATCCCCTCAAGCCTCTCGTATCGGTTGGTGATCTTGATCCTCATCTCCTTCGCCTTCAGGAAAAGCTCCCTCTTCGCCTGGACCTCACCGACGGTCCCTTCGATCCTTACCAGAAGCTTTTTGGCATCGGAGTATCTCCTCTTCTTTACCATATTCTCGGCGATATTGAGAACGGATTCGATATCTCTGATCTCATCCTCAAGGAATGTCAGGTCCTTCTGGGCCGTGAGGTCCCTTCTGTACGAGAGGATCTGCTCCTTGATCTCCCCCGCCTCGGGGTCCCGGTGGTCCAGTATCCTGCGGATCACCTCCCGGGACAGCAGATTGGATCTCTCGAACTCCTCGGACAGGAACGCCTTCACCCCCTCCTCGAACGTCCCCTCCAGCGACTTGAAAAGCTCCAGGTCCTCATCCTTTTTCGAGGATTCCAGCTCGGCCATCAGATCCCTTGCGATGTCTATGTTCTCCTGTGTGGAGGTGTCCATCGCCTCCTGTATGATCTCCTTTATCCTCTCCATGCCCTCTTTTGCCAATTTCTGGGCGTTATGGAACCTTTTCTCCTTGAATGAGATGACCGAATCCTTCAGCTTATCATTGACCTTGATGACATCCTCCCTCGATCGATCCGTCGTATCGATCAAGCGTTCAAGCTGTGATATCGCCGATGAAGCGCCCTCCTCCAGCTGGGAGATGGTCTCGGTGAGCTCCTCGGCGAGTACCGTCGTCTTCGTTATGTCCTCACCGGATATAACGCCGGTATCCACCTGTCTCTCGAGTACGGCCTCAAGTATTTTCATCTCCTCGCTGATCCTCTGGTCGTTCGGGGAGAGTTCGGAGGCCATCTCCAGCAGCTCCATCGCCTCTTGAAGGTCCCCCTCGTTCCTCCTCATCCTGATAAGGGTTATCAGATTGTCGGTGATCGGCTCGAGGTCCACCGATCGATATGCGAGATCGGCCTCTCCCTCGAATTCCTCCTCATCCTGTTCGGCGGCGAGCCTCATGGATTCGTACGGTGATTCGGTGGGAAATTCGAAATGGCCCATCGGGACAGCATCCGATATGGGCTCCTTCCCGGGCTCTTCCGGATGGACATCCGAAACATCGATCGGAACATCCGGATCCTTCAGGGGGGCATCATCCTCGGGCTTTTCCCCATCCGAGGTGGTTTCCTTCATGTTCTCGAGTCTATCGATGACATCGACAACCCCACCCACCCTTTTCCTTAGATCATCAAGGCCACCGCCAAGGTCGTTATCCAGTTCAGCCTGAGCGTCCTTTACTTTGGCCATCAGGTCCTTGAGCATATCCTCCTCGGAATCATTGGTGCCCCCTTCCTCCGGGTCGGCCTCCGGATCCATTTCCTCATCAGATGATGAGGACTCCCCTCCCTCACCATGACCGGGATCTCCGGTTTCACTCTCTTCCCGAGGTGAAACGACCACCGCCTCCCCACATTTGGAGCATACTTCCTCTCCATCTGCCAACTCCTCCTCACATCTGGGACATACGGGCCCGCTCAACTCGATCCACCTCTTATTTCCGCAATATGAACTGAATGATCATACAAGGGATTATCGGCTCTCCTCCTAGATAAATGTTGGTTTACATCTGATTTGACCCCGAATCGAATGGGACATCTCATCTACTGGCCCTTCTCAAATAGACGATACAGATCCTCCTCCGACCCCAGAGCCCTTACCCCCCACAAGATCTTGCCAAGACATCGTCCCCTTTCGTATACGGTCAGATCGCCATCACAGGAGAGGGTCAATGCAAGTGTGTTTGAAACCGTGGTGATATACTGGGCCGCACGGTCCCTTGTACCTCCTCCACGCCTACCGGACCCGTTGGGATCCGAATCGTTGGATTCCCTGTCCCTTCCCCCTTTGATGTCAATCACCCGCCCCGCAGAGGAGAGGTTTCCGGACCCGTCGATGACGATCGCCCCGTCCAGCTGAGAATATGCCTCAAGCGTCCTTCTGTTCTTGGGATCCAGTATGTTTATCCGCTTGTAATAGCCCTTGAACGGGTTGGCAATGAGCTGATTGGTATTCCGCCTCACACCGTCCATGTCCCCTATCAGGAATATCGTACCGACGCTTTTACCCTCGTAACCCTTGAGGGATAGTCCGATCATCATCTCAAATGCCTTTCTCACCACCTTCGGGTCCCTCCTGGCCCTTTTGTTCATCCTATCTATAAGGTGGTCAATGTTCCCTTTCATTATCGGTATGTATATCTTCTGGGAATCGGGGATATTGGGCCTGGAGGTGCACTCTCGTTCATCATGGGATCCTCTTGTTCCCCTTCCTTTTCTCGGCCTACCGGACATATATCTACCCTCATGACTTGTTGGTGATCATGAAGTTGATGGGAAGGCCCGTACAACCCCCCAGTTCGCGGGCCTTCCAGATGATCTCATTATTTACTTTACGACTCCTTCTCTCCTTCCCCACCTTCATTGCCATCTGCCTCAATATCTACAGGGACGGGGGTACCAGGCCTTCTATTCGGAACCGGTCTGAGCTGCTTTATCCGATCCAATGTTTCCAGCGGCTTCTTGACCCCATCTGCCATATAATCATTGAACGCCTTGTGGAAAAACTCCTCGGGATCATCTATGACCCCGAGGTCCACAAGGGATCCAACGGCCTCCTTTTCCAGACGAGTGAGCGTAAGCCTTAGTATGCTCGAACCGCCCTCTTCATTATGTTCCCGAATATAGCTGACCACTGCTTTACGGACACATCTACTGACAGTCAGACCCTGTGACTCCGCAACTTCCTGCAGGTCGTACAGCTGATCTGGCTCGAGTTTTACTGATATCTTCGTGGTTAATTTCTGCATGGAAAGACCTTTTCCTAGTCAAATCCGTTCTCTGGGAACCTACCCGGACCCCCGTATGCATCCCGTCCCTACGGCAGACATCATACTTTCGTACGACATTTCCCTATACTTTCGTATATATTTATAGTTTGTTAAAAAATGTCCGCCGAATGTACTCCTCTTTTTAACTTATATTTCCACTGCAAAGAACTAGTTGATTAAAATTGTCCGACTGATTCATTGAAAAATATGCACAGGTTAGGATCGGTCCTACCTTTCTCCCCCTAGAAAGCAATAATGGCTGAAGAGGGGTACCAGAATATATGGTCGATCATGACCTTTTCAGAAACAGATGATATTTCTGATGTGTATCCTCCATCTCCTGAATGATCCTTTTCGCGAGGATCTTTTCAGGTGGATGATGTATCGTGGATACCCGATCACACAGGTCTTCGAAGGAATCGAAGGGTTTCTTTTTCCTCTCCTCGAGGATATTCCACATCGTCTTCTTTCCCAGACCTGGAAGAAGCTCAAGCATGTGAAGCCTTGTGGTAATCGCCTGAGCATCGTTGAAGAAACGAATGAACCGCTCCTCCTCTTTTGTGATTATCTCCTCGATTATATATGGGAGTTCGGACTGGGCGGCAGCCGTTAGATCCATATAGTTGACCCTTCTCTTCACGTGAAGGATCTTGTCCCTTCTGTC
>JAUVLN010000015.1 GCA_030600725.1 Thermoplasmatota archaeon
GGAAGAGGACCTCGCAAAGATGCTGGGATGATTAAAGCCAGGCTGAATTGGGAAATAGTGGGGGGAAATTGGGCCCCCCTCTTTTTTTTTTCCATACAAGTCGGAAAGTTACAAATGCCAGTATGTCATTGTAATGTTGGATTTGATCCTTCCGAAACGGTCCCTGCGGGCTGCGATATTGCTAAAATATGCACCGCATATTTTCGATATTGAGAAAATCTCGCAGAGATTTTCTAACATTTCGTGGGACATAATCAAAAAAGAACGTATAATATGAAAACCTTTACTTTCGATAATATTCGATGAACGGCCCTGTGAACGTTTCCGGCATTGGCGTAAGAAGGAAATAAAATAGGTGTATCAATTGGTATCTAATTTGCTCGTTTTTGAGTTAGTTCTTTTCTCGATTTCATTTATTGGATGTATTTCTTTTGTAATCTATAATAGATATTATCTCTCCTCATATAGTCGGTTAGTGAAATGGGAAATAACAAGAAAACAAGGAAAGAAAAATTTCATTTTCAAATATTTTATAATATTGAGTCTAATGATTTATATTCCCGTTGTTCTAATATGCCTAACCCTCAAATATGTTGCATTTTCACTTCCAATTTCATTGGTTGCTATAACTCTCATATTTTATAATTATTCAAGAGGAATTTGGAATCATAGGGAGAGGACATACAAGAAATGGGTTGTTAATGGACGAAAAGGTAGTTTAGCATAGAATTTCCGAGACTCGCGCAAAAAGGAAAAAGGATTGAAATGAAATGGATGCTCTTTACGGTAGGAATCGTTACACTCATAATTGCAATATTTATCCCATTTTCATTAACTAGGAATGAAATTAATTATTATAGTTTGGATGATTATGAGTCTACTCGAGATTATCATAATTTTGATCGACCAACATGTTATAGTGAAATGACTTTAGGCAATTTATCAGATGGAAAGTTACTTATCCAATTTTTCCAAAATGGAGATTCCACTCGTACTGGGCCACTCTTTCTTAAATTATTAAATGGAGACAATGAGGAGATATGGGATTTTGAAGGTTCGCCCACTTTATCATTTGGCGTTATTAGGGACATCTATACTATCGATATTAATGAGGGAAATTATATTCTAACAATTGAATGTGATTATATGCATGTACTCGAACTAAGTGTAAGACATATCAATGATTATTCTTTTAAATCGATTCCATTCTGTTGTTGTTGTACACCTTCAGCATTCTCCTTGTCAATGATCATCATAGCTTTTTCATTAGTAAAGAAAAAGAAGAAATAGGTTTCCTCCTATCGCGCAAGAAGGAAAAAAGCTATAGGTAATCTCTTTGAAAATCGTACATATCAATGACATTCTCTTCTAAAAAGTAAAAATCACGGACATTTTGAGTTATTAATTTTGTCGGTTGACAAAAAATATGACCCGATATTAGATAATCCATGTGATGGTCATTCCAAGGGTGATGTTCATTACATGAAGCGATAAATTTGATTGATTGGTCAATTTCATTTGATCTTAATGGTTCGATTTTGATACCATTTCTATTTAAAGAAGCTCTTAATGCTGATTCTTTTTTTCTTCGATTAATAACAAAATGGTATTGCAATTCAGCATAAGTAATTGATGAAATCATTTTACGACCAAAATAACCACTTAGTCTATTGATAAATGATTTATCACTAAAGCAATTTGTATCTAAGAAAATCGGATCATTTTTTCTCAAATGATCACCTAATTTTTGAGTGATATGAATATTTCCTATCTTTTAATTCGTCGATTGTATCTTCTCCGTCATATAGATCATCATTAATGGAAATTAGTTCATTAATCTCATCATCTCGTTTTTTAATAATCGCGGAGACTTCCTCTGATGGCTCGAAACCGGTAATAATTATTTTCTTGACTTCGTGAATTATTTCATTGTTTCGATTCTTGACATCATATGGTAGTAGATTTTTCCAATGATCAATTACGTCTATTGGGACATTTTCATTCTGTTTAAGTCTTAAATAATAACAAAAATGGAACCAAAATGATTCATTAATATTAATCAAGGTTTCATAATCAACTTTACTTTCGTTTACTAAAAAATCAAATGATTCTGACCAAAGTCGAAACGAACTATGCAATATTGGGATATTATAATCGACTGATTTGAAATCAGACTCTGCAATGCTTTTCTGTTTTTTAATATTGTCAAGATGAATGTTTTCAAAGCATATATCAATCTCATTAGTAAATCCCAGAGATCCCCTAATATTTCTAAATGACCTCTGAAAATCAAATGGAGCATATGAATAGACTTCTGATACGATTCTATCTATATTTGACATTGGAAAAGTGTCAATGATTTTCTCAATTTCCTCATTTATCAATTCAAGGTGATCTTCAATTTCAACATGTAATTCTAAACCATCCCAGGAAACTGTTGTTCGTAAATAATCGTGATCCCAATTTACATCATGCGGAAGGCATCTCCTTACAACTTCATCACCCCAGCGATACCAACAATGAGGCAATTTTAGGTCAAATGTACTTCTAAGTCTTTGATGTAAAATACTTAAAACTTTATTGAAATATACACCAGTTGGATCTTCGTTATTCTGATTTCTAAATCTCTTCAACACTAGGTAGACTGCTTTGTCTAAAGGGGATGACTCATAACAATGTCCACTAATCTTCACGGCAACACCCCCTTATAGGTGTGTTAACAACGAATATTCCTTCTCTATATAAATATTTATCATAGTAATATTAGTCTCTGGTTAGTCTTTGGCGAAAAACCTCCTTCGATTTATTTCCACCTCCCCCCATAATTGGAATCATTTATCGGTATGTTTATTAAATGTTCAAGGGTATTTATAAGATTACTGGATTGGTTAAACAAGTCGGAAAATAATTACTCCTGTTAGGCACCAACCCACCGAAAGATCGAGGACCCAAAAGAGACACAAATATGTTATTCTACTTCATTAGGCAAAGATGGTTCCTCACTCCCACCTTCATCTGCTGAATCCATACTCGGGGGGGGCCCGATTTTAAATTAAAAAAAGGAAGAAGACCCAATGGCCTTCCCCCTGATCCGTAATATCTCTCTCACCAGTTCTCGGCGAGAACCTCAAAGTATCCACTTGGATGCGCACACGCAGGGCACTTCTCCGGAGGCTCGTAGCCCTCATAGATGAACCCGCACTGGTTGCACTTCCATAGGACCTTCTCCACCTTCTTGTAGAGCGTATCGTTCTCTATGTTCTCCATCAACCCAAGATACCTCTTCTCGTGCTGTTTCTCCGCCCTGGCGATGGACCTCATCACATCAGCAATCTCGGAAAAGCCCTCCTCGTCCGCTATCTTCGCGAACTCCGGGTACATGTGCGTATGCTCGTGGTTCTCACCCGCGGCCGCCTCCCTGAGGTTATCCACGGTCTTCCCTATCACTCCTGCGGGGAACGCGGCGGTGATCTCCACCTCGCCCCCCTCGAGGAACCTGAAAAGCGTCTTTGCATGCTGGCCCTCGTTCTCTGCGGTCTCCGTAAAGACCATGGAGATCTGTACGAAACCCTCCTTCTTCGCCTGCTTTGCAAAGAAGGTGTACCTGTTCCTCGCCTGGGACTCCCCGGCAAATGCTGTCAATATGTTCTTCTCCGTTCTCGTTCCCTTCAAACTGTTCATTCCAACACCTCTTATTCTTAAAAAGACTCCAATTACATGAACCTATCGAACCTCTCCTTTCCCGCCTTGCATATCGGGCATATCCCAGGGGGTTCCTCCCTGGCGCAGAGATATCCGCACACCCTGCACCTCCATACAGGATACGCCAGTTCGGCCTTTCCCGAACTTCCAGCGGACGCAGCCTTGAACTGGGCCCTCTCATCCCTCTCGGGCCTCCGATCGGGTATCGGTTTCGCATCCTTCCCTCCGGAGGCGATCTCCTTATCAACGTACAGAGCGCAGTAGCAGGCCCCGAACTCCTCAACATCCACATCCCTGTAATCACAGGGACATATCAGGTCCAGATCCTCATCCTTCACCCCGTCCGCAAGCCTGCAGGGGCACGCCCAGTAGCCGTACCTCTTACCGTTTATCAGAAGGCTCTCCACAAGCTCCTTTGTGAACTCCTCGTCCGGGTTGAGGTTGTATCCGGACCTCTTCGCATCGGCGGTCAGCCTCTCGAAGGTCCGCTCGATCTCCTCCTCTGTGATATCCGTCATCCCGACAGAGCCTCCCTGATCTCGATATCCTGATAACCCACAATGCATCTCTCATCGTTCAACACCAGCGTCGGATAGGAGCATCTGGGATTGTGCTTTCTGATCTCATCCTTGTACGCCTCCCTCTCCTCGCCGGACTTCCGGTCAACGAAAACAAAGTCATATGCAACACCCAGCTCTCCCAGGAGCTTTTTGGTCCTCCGGCACCATACACAGGTGCTCAACGCATAGAGCACTATCTTTCCCTTATCCTTACCGTCAACGTGTTCGTATTCCATGATATCACCTCGTCATCTCCCCCAGCTTCCTTCCGATCTGTCTGATCTCCTCCAGCTCCTCCGGGTCGGGTATGTACTTCATCCTTATGTTTCCCATGGGTATCTCCCACCCCATCCCCTTCATCACTTCCTCTATCTGACCCACGGCCTGACCGCCCCATCCGTAGGACCCGAAGGCAAGGCCTATCCGGTCCCTGGGCCAGAGCCCCTTGAGATAGGTAAGGAAAGCCCCCATTGAAGAAAGCATTCCGTTGTTGAGCGTGGGGGATCCTATAAGCACCAGTTTGGACGTCAGGACGTCCGTCATCACGTCGGATATGTCGGAGTGCTTGAGCGACCTCATGGTCACGTGCATCCCGGATTCCAGCAGACCCTCCTTCAATCTATCCGCCATGATCTTGGTCGAGCCCCACATGGTATCGTAGACGATCAACGCCCTATCCTCCGTCTGATGGGAGGCCCATTTACCGTACTCCTCAATTATCTGAGATATACAGGACCTCCATATGACGCCGTGGCTGGGGCCTATCATGTCAACATCAAGTGTTCCCACCACCTCCAGGGCCTTCTTGACCTGCGTTCCAAAGGGGAGAACGATATTGGCATAGTATTTGGCAGCCTCCTCCTTCAATATGTCCCATCCGATCTCGTCATCATACCTCTCCGAACTGGCGATATGCTGGCCGAACGCATCGTTGGGAAGCAGCAGCTTATCCTCGGGAATGTAGGTGACCATGGAGTCCGGCCAGTGGACCATCGGAATGGTCACGAAGTGCAGGGTCCTCTTTCCTATGTTCAGGGTGTCCCCGGTCTTCACAACCTGGAAATCCCACTCCTTCTTGTAGTGTCGAACAAGTCCCTGTTTTCCCTGGGTGGACGTTACGATCTTCGCGTTGGGGCAGAGTTCCAGCAGCTTGGGAATGGACCCCGTATGGTCCATCTCGACGTGGTTGGATACGATCACATCTATCTTCGACGGGTCCACTATCGCCGATATCCGCGCGATCATCTCGTCGAAGAGATAATGCTTCACGGTATCAACAAGTGTGATCTTCTCATCCATGATCAGGTACGCGTTGTAGGTGGAACCCCTCTGCGTCTTGTACCCGTGGAAATCCCTGAGCGTCCAATCTATGCCCCCTACCCAGAACACTCCAGGCTTGATCTCTACTCTATCCATTATATTCCTCCTTCATGTCATTCACCTCTAGTTATGGTCTTTTATATCATTTTTCACCCTTATCACAGCAGAAGGAGGCTTATGCCCATGACGACGAATCCCAACAAAAGCCCCACAAGCACGGTATGGCCGTGTCCGTGTTCCCTCGCCATGGGGAGGATCTCATCAAGCGAGATGTAGACCATGACCCCGCCCACTGCTGTGAACACTATCGTCAACACGGCATCGCTCATTATAGGAAAGAGAATGACGAACCCTATCAATGCGCCCACGGGCTCCGCCAGACCTGACAGAAAGGAGAGCCAGAACCCCATCTTCCTGTTCCCCGTCGCGGCATAGAAAGGAACCGAGACCGAGATTCCCTCGGGGATGTTGTGGATGGCGATCGCGATGGCGATCGGAATGCCCAGCGAGATATCTTTCAGGCCTGCCGCCATGGTTGCCATCCCCTCGGGGAAATTGTGAAATGCTATCACACCTGCGGTGATCAACGACATCCTCCGCATGCGGGCTTTCATCAGATCCTTTTCCCCACCTCCTATCCTGACTTTCCTGAGGTCGGAATCCTTCCTGGTCTCGTGGGGGTTTCTCTCCTCGGGTATCAGCCGATCGATCAACATGGTGATCATGAACCCCAGAATGAATGCCATGAGCCCGGGAAAACCACGATACCCTAGGTCCTCAAAACCAATGGGGAGTATCTCAACGAACGAGATATATATCATCACCCCCCCGGAGAAGCCAAGGGACCCGGCGATCATCCTGTTGTCTATCCTCTTGAAGAAGAAGACGATGGCGGCACCTATGCCTGTGGATAAACCAGCAAAAAGGGTGAGGCCAAAGGCAAATAGAACCTCATATGTTGTGAATTCCAAATCATCTTCCTCCTTGCTTCAACAACCATCATGTAATATCGAAAATAACTACGGAGCCATCCCATTTCAGGGATGGCTCCAAGACCTGTAGATCCGTTCGACCACTCAGGCCTCTTCGAACATATCCTTGCCAACGCCGCATATCGGACAGACCCAACCCTCGGGTAGGTCCTCGAAGGTAGTCCCCGGAGCGACGCCGCCATCGGAATCGCCCTTTTCGGAGTCGTATATGTATCCGCATGCAATGCATCTCCACAGTTTTGCCATATCTCATTCCTCCTTTATTCAGATCTTTCCAACCAGCTGAATGCCAACTTTCAAGGTATCCTTGCCCGGCTCCCAGCTGGCGGGGCACACCTCGCCGTCGTGCTCGCTAACGTACTTTGCAGCCTTGACCATCCTGAGTATCTCGGACGCGCTTCTTCCGATGCTGTTATCGTGGATGCTCATGTACTTCAGAACTCCCTCCGGATCCACTATAAAGGTCCCCCGAAGCGACAGTCCCTCCTCCTCGATCAGCGTGCCGAACTCCCTGCATATCCTCATCGAGGGGTCTGCGAGCATGGGATACTCCACCTTACCGATCGCAGGTGAAGAGTCGTGCCACGCGAGATGTGTGAAGTGGGTGTCAGTGCTGATGCTCACGATCTGGGCACCAGCCTCCTTGAACTCCTGATGTTTCAATGCCAGCTCCTCCAGCTCCGTGGGACACACGAATGTGAAGTCCGCCGGGTAGAATGCCATCACCAGCCACTTTCCCTGGAAGTCGGATAGCTTCACCTTCCTGAACTCCCCGTCCATGTACGCGTCAGTCTCGAGATCCGGGATCCTATCTCCTATCTTTATCATTTTATCACCTCTATCATCACGCTTTCACCGGGGGAGTGAACACCCTCTTTGCCAGCTCCCGGTCGAACGGCCTTCTCAACTTTCTCCTTGATCACGTTAACACCTCAGATATTCATCTTCCACAGCCCGTGGATGTTGCAGTACGACCTGACCTCGATGATCTCCTCCTCGACGGAGAAGAACGCCTCCGGGGTCTCGCCGGGCTTGAGATGGCACCTCTCCACCCTGGACTCGGTTATCACCTCGATCCATTCGATGAAATGTTCATCCATCATCGGGTGGGGGACGTCGCCGACCATCACCCTTACCCCGCCCTCCACCTTCTTGAGAACGGGCAGGTGCTTCTCCTGTCCCTGGTCCTCGCTCTTCTCCACGAAAAGGTTCATGGGCTGCCCACAGCACGAGAGCTCACCTGCTCCACCGTGGACGACCTCGACGATGTTCCCGCAGAGCTCGCATTTGTATATCTCCTTCAATTCTGCCATTTTTCATTCCTCCTTCTTTCCTTTTGAACAGGACCTGCACGTTCCCTTGAAATAACCATGTACCTCGTCAACCTGAAATCCCTCCGACCTGATCTTCTCAAGCAGATGACAGCTGAAATCCCCGTCAAGGTCGTAGACCTTGTGGCACTCCTTGCACAGGAAATGATGATGCGGCTCCGCCTTGAAATCACACAGTATCTCGAAACGATCGATGGTTAGGATCTGCAGGAGGTCCGCCCTGGACAGGTCGTCTATTACATTGTAAACCGTGGTCTTGGAGAGGCTCGGATGGCCCTTCTTCAGGTCAGAGTATATCCTCTCTATGTTTGGATGGATCCTGTTCTTATCCAGATAACGAAGGATCTCCAGCCTCTGGGGGGTTACCTTCAACCCTTTCTTCCTCAGAAGTTCCACATATCTATCCACTTGTCCACCTTTTCCAAGTTTATAATGGTTACAAGATTATAACAAATACATACAATATATAAGCTTTCTCCCGGAGATTTCAGGTATTATCCTCACTATCGTGTTACCCTCACGATAAGAAGAGCAAAATATGATATGAGCCATAATAGTGATCATCGGTGATACGGGGAGATCAAACATGGATTTATACGTGATACAGGAGGATTGCATCGCATGCGGAGTCTGTTTCTCCATGTGCGGCGAGGTATTCGAACCCAATGACGAGGGGAAATCTCAGGTTATCAAGGGTTCGGACGATGAGCTCCCATGCGTGATGGAAGCGATTTTCGCATGCCCGACCGGCGCCATACACCTCGATGATTGACATCAATACAGCCTAACCCGGCCAAGCCGGTACCAAACAGGGTTGATCAATCCATAAGCCAGCATATATTTTCGTGCCAGAAAAACACGAATATTATGAGTAAGGTACTAACTTTGACATATAATTACAAACGAGTCCCAAAGTGAGGCTTCTCCCAACATTGACCGGCTCATATCATATTCGATCTGTCAAAGTTGTGATACAGTTCGGGACGCCTGTACTTCATCGCCGGGATCCCCCTGCGGAAGCGGTACATCCGCTCGGGGTCCAGCTCTGCCGACCCCCATCCCGCGCTACCCCCAAGGGATGACAGCACTTCACCAAAGGGCGACACGATCATCGAATGTCCCCCCATCTCCGTACTCCCGTGCATGCCGCAGATGTTCACACCGACCACGAAGCACTGGTTCTCCACCGCCCTGGCCCGGAGCAAAAGCTCCCATTGGAAGATCCTCTTCGCAGGCCACTGCGCCATGTATACCAGTATATGGGCACCATTGAGAACATATTTTCGGGACAACTCGGGATATCTGATCTCGTAGCAGATCAGCGGACCGATCCTTATCTCACCCATGTGAAGCATCTTCAGCCCATCTCCGCCACTGAAATGAACATCCTCGCCGGAGGGAGAGAAGAGATGGGTCTTGTCATAATGCCCCAGGACCTCCCCGTCGGGATCCATCAGGTACGCCCTGTTAACGATCCGGTCCCCATCCCTCACGGCCATCGTGAACATCAGGTGGGTGGAACGATCGATGGATATCCCTCTCATGAAACGCATCACATCGGGGGACCTCCCTGCAATTTCTTCCAGATGATCATATGCAAATCCGGATGAGAACATCTCGGGAAACACCAGAAGGTCACTGCTTCCCTTCAGATCATCAACAATATCCCTGGCCCCGGACAGATTAACATCCATATCTCCCAGCTTCAGCTCGGTCTGGACCATGGCGACTCGAAGGGGCATTCTCCAATTGGACTCATCCAGGTCCATGAGCGTCCACCAACCTTTTTCTCACATAAGCTCCCGAAGCTCCGTTATGATCCTCGTCCTGTCCACCTTTCCAACCACGGTATTCTTCAACTGACCATCCTTGTAGAATACAAGCGTTGGGATCGACCGGATCCTCAGGGTTGTTGCGGTCTTCAGGTTCTTCGTGACATCCACCTTGCCGAAGGCGACCTTGCCTTTCATCTCACCTGCGATGTTATCCAACAAGGGCGCGATCATCCTGCATGGGATGCAGTTCGGGCCCCAGAAATCCATAACAGCCATAGGATATTTTCCTATGAACTCATCGTACTTCGCATCTGTCAATTCCACCGGTTTGTCTGGCCAATCCATCTGGTTTCCTCCAGTTAACAAAAGCCTATGGTATTTGCATATATAGGTGTTTTCAGGACCTCACCAAAAGGGTGTAGGATTATATTCATAAAGCGCATTCCCTTTCCGATGATCATGAAACCTGAATGGAACGAGGTGCGCTGTCTGAGGTGCGTGGCGTGTGTGGGCAGCTGCCCCACCGGAGCACTCTCCCTATCGGGATGGAGGATCAAGCTGAACGAGGATAAGTGCATAGGCTGTGGCCTATGTGCGAGGATATGCCCCGTGGATGCATTGGGAGGTGGGGAAAATGGCGGATGAACACATCGTGGATGCACTCGTGATAGGGGGCGGGCCGGCAGGGTCCATCACTGCATACGAGGTTGCCAAAGGTGGGTACAACGTTCTCATGATAGAGAAGCGGGCCGAGATCGGAATCCCCGTCAGATGTGGTGAGGGAATATCCAAGGAGATACTCCCCATACTCGACATCGAGAAGGACCCCTCCTGGATCTGCTCAGAGATGGACGGGGCCAGAATAATATCTCCCTGCGGGAACGTCATGGTCATCGGACCCGAGGTCGCGGGTCCCGAGACGGGATTCGTCATCAGGAGGGAGATATTCGACCGGATGCTGGCCGAAAGGGCCGCGTCCGCGGGGGCAAACCTCTGGGTGAACGCCGAGGCGACCTCCTTCGAGAGGGTTGAGAACGGGGCCGTTGTAAGGTGCATACACGATGGAAAGGATGTGGAGATCCATGCGAAGGTGGTGGTCGCAGCCGACGGGTTCGAATCCCAGGTCGCCCGGTGGGGGGGACTGAACACTGCTCTTGCTGAGCGTGACATCGACACCTGCATCCAGTACGAGATGATGGGTGTGGATGTTGATCCGAAATATGTGGAGTTCTATATGGGAAGGAGATTCGCCCCTGGAGGATATATCTGGTCCTTTCCCAAGGGAGAGAACATCTCCAACGTCGGTATAGGCCTGAACGCCACCCTTATCAAGAGGGGAGGAGACCCCAAGAGATATCTGGACGATTTCATCCGGAATAACGATAGGTTCAGCAAGGGGATTATCACGGAGATCAACGCCGGAGGCGTGAGCGTCGGGCTGCCGATAGAAAAGACGGTTGCGGATCGGATGCTGGTCGTTGGAGACGCTGCAAGGATGATAGATCCACTTACAGGCGGCGGCGTATACACCGCCTGCATCTCCGGCCAGGAGGCCGGGAGGACGATCGTCAAATCACTTGAAAATGACAACACATCCGCAGAGGGATTGGGCGGTTACGAACGGGCATGGCGCGATCGGGTCGAGGACCAGCTTGTGAGGAACTATCTCGCAAAGGAGAAGCTGCTCGACCTGGACGATGAGGTGCTCGACAAGGTGATCGAAGGGCTTTCGGAGTACGACCTCAAGGAGGCCTCCACACAGGAGCTTCTCAAGGGCATACTGGAAAAACATCCGGAGCTGGTGAACGAGCTGATGGGGTAATAAATAAACGCCCTCGTTGATATCTTTCAACCTGGTAAAACCCTCAACGCTTATTATAAATATTCTCGACCACATCCCCGTTGGAGGTTGAGAACAATGGCAACTTACACGAAGATCGAGACCAATATGGGCGACATCATCGCCAGGCTTGAGACCGAGAGGGCACCTCTCACGACCCAGAACTTCATCAAACTTGCAAACAGCGGGTTCTACAATGGCATCGTCATCCACAGGGTGATACCCGATTTCATGATCCAGATGGGATGTCCTCAAGGGACCGGAACCGGGGGACCGGGATATGTGATCAAGGATGAATTCCACCCGGAGCTGAAGAACACAAAAGGCGCTTTCTCGATGGCAAATGCGGGACCGAATACCGGCGGGAGCCAGTTCTTCGTCATCACGAAGGAAGGGGGAACGCCATGGTTGGACAACCACCATGCCGTATTCGGATTTGTGACCGAGGGACAGGATGTGGCGGATAAGATCTCCATGGTCCAGAGGGGAAGGAACGATAGGCCCCTTCAGAATGTGCTCATGAACAGGGTCACCATATTCCAGCAGTGACCTGTTGGGGTATCATCCCACCCGGTCTCTTTTCAGGCTTGCTCAATTGGAGGAGTGGCCGGCTGCTCGGGTACTGCAGGCGTTGGTGCAGGGACCTCACCTTCCGGCACCTGCTCCGGCGCAGCCGGTGGTAGGGTCTCCTGCTGGCCCTCTGATAGGATCTGCGGAGCGGGTTGATCTCCCGGTTTCGGAATGTACCCGGGAAGTCCCGGACTATCTCCGCCCCCGTAAGCGTTCAGGCCGTGGCTTTTCTGGGGACCTATGCTGGACAGGATCTCATCCCCGCTCACCTCGGCAGGCTGGGCCTTCACCTCATCCTCCCCCGACCCCTTTTTCAACACTATGATCACGATCACCGCTGCCAGTGAACCGATCACCAGTATCACCAGTATCACTATCAGGATGATGAGTCCAACGGTTGTTCCCTCATCCTTGACTACCGTTTCAACCTCCGTCGGTTGGACCACGGGCTCCTTGGTTCCATATCCCGCCGAATCATATGATGTTATCTTGGTGGCCATCCCGGAGGAATCGATGATCGTCGTCTCCATCATGGCCACGGCGGTTAGCTCGAAATCCGGAAGGATGCCCAGAAGGTCCATCTCCGGGAGCGTCAGGGAGATATCTACCCCCATGTTGTCATCCCGGATCCTTATCTGCGGGGATATCTCACTTGTGGATGCAGTGGGTTTGAAGGATACCGTCCTGAGATCGAACTCCAGTCTACCATACTGATGACCCACGCTGGGCTCGTAGAACTTGTACCCTGGTACGTTCTCCACCGTGAGATATGGGGGCTCCTCCTCGTATTCCGGCCTCATGAAGTAGATGATCAGGGTTGGTTCCTGCTGTTTATCCTCGCCGAACACGAAATCATCGATACGGGCCGAGAACCAGACGGTTATCCCGTATTTCTGATTCCCTTTCACACCCTGGATCTCCACGATATCCACGCTCTCCTTTCCGCCAAGCAGTATCTTCATCTCCTTATGGCTCTGGAACAGGACCAGCGGATCGGATGAGTTGTCCAGCCCTGACCGATCTAGATCCTCACCGTCGTAGATCTCCCCGTATATACGGGTCTTCTTCACCTCGATCTGCAGGGTTTCCAGATCGAAATGCACACCGTCGGTCACGTTCAACTCGATGTTATGTAAACCTTCCTCTGGTATCACCTTGGTCAACAGTGCACCGTAGCCGATCAGGACATCATCCACGTACCAGGTGTAGTTCAGGACCTCTCCGTGTATCATATCCGGATCCCTCGACCTGGAGGCATCGAACAGTATTCCCGCGGACGTGTTGTAAACGAAGGAGGAGGAGGAGGACGGTGAATCGATAACCGCCTCGGGAGGATCGTTCACGTTGATCACATGGATGGTCATGTTCATGAAGATCCGGTACGGCGTCCTCGGGGGCGATTCGGATGATGCCACATCCTGGACCCAGAACGCTATGTCGTAATCACCGACCATCTCGTTGCTTGTGGAAAACGAGAGGAAACCCTCTTCGTTATCCCATTCGTAGTCGGGATTGAACGGGATATCGGGCAGAACCTCGGTGGCATTGGTTCCAAAGCGGATAACCTGTCCCTGATCGAGGTCCGGATCATTGGCCACGAGCTGTATCTCGACGACCTCATCCTCGAAGAAGCTCACCTCCTCTGTGATCTCCACCTCGGGTGGGTCGTTCTCGGGTGCCACGTACACCCAGAAATATGGGCCCAGTGAACCCCTGTCCGGTACTGTTACCAATCCCTTACCATTCTGATCAGTGCAGTTTATCATGAACCTCGCATGCGACCAGTTCTTCGGGCCCGATCGCGCCGATTCTGCGACCCATGGACAGGCCCAATCCTCATCAGGTGTGAAGGTTATGTTCGACCCATCCGGGGGGAGCACAACCGTGATGTTGTCAGCAAGGAAATTGGCGGGTTCCACCTGATACACCAGGGTATCGAAGGGGTCATCCGCCCTGTCCGTGAATATACTGTCGAGCTGATCGTGATCCTCGTTGATACCCCAGTACATGGTGTCCTCCGGGAATTCGATGAAATAGAAATTCAGGCCCTCGGGGTTGAACTTCGGGGCATCGTTGACGGGCTGGACCTTGAATCGGAGCTCCATCACGGATCTTCCGGACCTGTTCTCCGCGAATATCCTCACGACAAGATACTCCAATCCCGTCTCCTCGTGGTACTTCATATAATTGAAATCCTTATCGAGACAGGTCAGGGTAACATATGAAAATGTGGTGCTGTCGAAATCGGTGTTCACCCTTACCTCGACGGCATGGTCGTATGCCTCATTATTGATCCATGGGTACCTGACCTCGAATGTCTTGTTGGGATATTTTAACCCCGGGGAGGGGTCCTGGGATTTCCATTTCCACTCCTGGTTGGGGTCGTAGAAGATCTCATCGTCGGATTCAGACTTGAATTCTCCATCCTTGTTGCGTGTCAATATCAGGAATTCCTCTATCTCATCGAACCCCTCATCCAGGTCCTCGAACGTTACCACGGTTACGTTCACGATCGGCCCGTTACCAAAAGTCTCAAACACCGCCCTCGTGGATGTATCCCTGACACCACTCCCCTCCGTGTCCTGGGACCATGCCGTCATGATCGCGGGGACGGATAGAAGAAAAGATAGGACAACAGCCAACATTACACTGCGATATCTTTGAGCAATACCAAACATGATCAGCACCTCTTGATTGACAGGAGACAGGATACGGCCCTCTAAAGGTGGGTTTTATTATAAATATTTTGAAGGCTTGATATGTCCTCTTTTAATCTGGAAAAAATGAGGATGATACCATTATCCGTCGATATCTCCATTGCTTTCTCGGAAAAAGTATGAAAAAGTATATATTGATAGGATATACTATTAAGGCTCACATATGGGAGGGAGTCAAAATTGGCTGAAAACGAACACGTAGACATTGAGTTCAACATAGAGCTCAGCGTGAAGGTTAGCTCCATCCATTCCGTGGAGACGGGAATAGCCAGGATCCACTCATCTTATCTGGAGGATATGGGCGATGATATCAAGATGGTCGTCATCACCTTCGGTGAGAAGGATATCGTGGCCAGGCTCGTTTCAGACAGGCTTGCCCCCAAGGGGGTGGTGATCCTCAGGTCCGGTGACATGGAGAGCCTCAAGGTAAAAGAGGGGGAGATGGTAACGCTTACCCCTTACAAGAAGCTCACGGAAGGCTTGAAGGCCAGATGGATGAAATTCAAGACGAGGTTCAAGAAGGATGAAAATGAAGAAGGAGGCGACTAGATGGGTGTCAAACACAGCATTCAGGCCATATCGGTATCCCATCCCTTCTCGATGAACAAGAAGATCGACCAGTATCTGAGCGAGAGGCTTCCGGACCTGATGGACGAGTACAAGCTCGCCGACAGGTCGGACCTGATGGATCTGGATAAGGGCTTTGAGGGATTCGAGGGCAGGATGGAAGAGCTCGAGGGATGGAAAAGGGGATTCGAGGTTCGGATCTCCGAAGATGAACACCGCATAGAGCGGATCAAATTCAAACTGGGGTTGAAGTGAGGTGATATGATGGGATGGAACTGGGAAATTTTCTGGTATACGATCATCGTGCTGGCTCTTATACTCGCGTTCTTCCTCACCCTGTGGTGGTTCTTCTCACTGAAGAAAAAGTCCAGGAAGGAGCCCTCTCACGTGGAGCTCTATTTCGACGAGAACTTCAGGAAGATCATCAACGAATGGGACCTCACCTCGAGGGACAAGGTGAAGGAGTTCAAGAAGGGGATGGTTAAGAGGTTGGGCAAGGTCGACACGGACCTTACCGGCCTTGAGAACAAGAGAAAAGGGCTCGATAACAGGCTCGGCGCTCTCGAGAAAGATATCTCCCTGATGGAGGGGAGCTGAGGAGGTGTCCAGTATGGAAGAGATGATCAACGAGGAGACTGAAAACAAGGGTTTCTTGGAATGGCTCAAATCCAAATTCCACAAGGGGAATGAGGATCAGGAGGAGGAAAAGCCCGTTTACAAGAGGCGTCTGCTGGATGGGAGGGTAGAGAAATTCCTGGACCAGAACTTCAACTCCTACGTGCAGGAGTACGGGATCGTCACGGGACTTGACATTGAATCCTACGAGGAGAGATATGCAAGCCTC
>JAUVLN010000251.1 GCA_030600725.1 Thermoplasmatota archaeon
CGGCACTGCCAGAATCTGCGGGTATGATGTAGTGAAAGAGCCAAAAAAGGCGAGGAGTGTGATCAGCTACGTACCACAGGAGATGGCGCTTGACATCAAGCTCACAGGGCGAGAGAACGTGCTCCTCTATACCCACGGAACATTGTGCGAGGACCTGGCCAATTAATGAAGGTGACGATCATGGCAAACACTAAACATACAGGCGACCGGGCAACGAAACGGATACGCTGGATCGCCCGGATCTGGAGCGCCGTGATCATTGCATACGCTCTGCTTATGCTCATCGGCTATACGGTAAGCTGGTTGACAACTGGTACAGCAGACCCGTATGCGGAAGAGGATTATCCGTTCATCGAGAACATACCTCCGATCTTCATGTTCCTGGCGATCCTGGGATTGGCCATCGCATGGCGCTTTGAGAAAATCGGAGGAATGATCAACCTCGGTTTCTGTCTGGCAACGATCCCGATATTGCTAATTCATTGGCCGATCACTCAAGACTCCCGCTTTGCATTCCCTTACATTTTAGTGATCATAGTCGCTTTTCCCGGGATATTATTTCTGGGGTACTGGTGGCGAACGAGAGAGAGAATAGCCTCTCAAGACCACCATTAACACGGGCTTTTCTGCTCACTTGGTTACACTCGCTCGACCCGGATTTTCTCCGATGGGGAAAACTTCAGATAGCCGTCAGACATTGTTCCAAAGAGAGATCCAATACCTGGAGAACTAAAATGATGCACTCATAACCCTCTGTTTTTCAATATATTCGGGTCTGAGTTTGGGTTCCAATATCCCCTCTTCATACTCGGCATCCTTATCGGATCCCACCAATTCAGTGCGGGACCTGATCAGGTGGTTCATGAAAATAGGGATGAATATCATCTCTGCGAAGGATATCGGAATACTCAATGGCAACATAAGGTAAGGTGATGAGATCGTTAAGATGCCGATCACCTGGAGGAACATTATCGGCGGGGACACTATAATGGTGATCAGGACAAGAAGCTTCAATATTATCTTCCAGGACCCGAGGAATACCTTGAAAGCGCCACCGATGGAATCCCCCAGGTTCTTCCTTTCCCTGTGCTCGATTATCAAGGGGGCCATTACAGCAAGGATCGTCAACGCTCCAGTGAAGCATCTTACTGGTTGCATGATGACCACACTCCAGAGAGGGAACCAATGTGATAGAAGGCTCATTGGATATTGAACTATATTGACCGCAACAGAGGATATCAAGGCCATCAGGAACAATATCCCCATTGTCCTCCAGTAATTCCTCCTTCCCATTCTCCAGAAATCCATGAACCGCACGGGTCTACCATCGATGAATCCATCTCCAACCCTGACGAGACCGCCATAAAGGACAGGTGTAGCTATCAGGAAAAGGATTGCGATAAGAATACACAAAACGATCAATACCGTGAAAAAAAGAAGAAGAAGCGATAAAGGACCCGCTTCAGGGCCATCAATAGATGTACCTTCGAAAACGTTGGGATAGGACTTGATGCCCTCGAAATATCCCACGGCTAATACACATGCTATGATGCCCCCTATCACCAAGATGAAGATCGGGTCCCAGACAAGATATTTCAATATGAAGGACGCGGTCCCTTTTCTCGATGAGAGAGTATACAAGGTTCTCTTCACCAGGGTCTTGGTATCGATATCCTCCGGTCCCATATCCACATCGAAGCAGGAATGGATATTAATAAGGTTTGGAGAAAAAAAGTTACAATCTCCTGAAGTGATCGGGCTTGTACCGGCCCTCCTTCAAGTATCCATCTATCTGTGAGAGTATCCTCTCCTTATCTCCTGGAAGCGTCCCACCGATGGGGGCGTAATTGGAGGCGTGGTTGGCCCTGAAGACGCAGTTGGTCGCATCGAAGTTCTCAACAACGGTCCTGATCTCCCTGAGAGCCTCCTCCGGTGAGATGAGCGTCATCCTCCCCTCCTCCACATCCCTGACGATCTCCGCACCAGGCTCCAGCATCAGCGTCAGGGCCGCCGCGTAATCCGGGTCCTGACCTGTAAGGACCCTCCCCGTCTCGACAGCGTGTTCCTCCGAAAGCTCCCTTCCTCCAAGACCCAGGATGAATATGGAGGAGAAGGTCATCCCCGCACCCTTGATCTTCCCTGCGGCCTCTATCATCATCTCCGGACTTGCGCCTTTCTTCACCCTTTTCAATATCCCGGCACTTCCCGATTCCAGCCCGAAATATACCATGGAGAGACCTGCTGCGGATAACCTGTTCAGCTCCTCCTGTGTTTTCTTCTTGATGTCAACGGGACCTCCGTATATCGACACCCTCTCCAGGCTGTGGAACCTGGAGTGGAGAAGCTTGAGGACCCTCTCCAGCTCATCGGTCTCCATGCATAATGCGTTTCCATCCGCAAGAAATATTCTTTTAGCGTCCCCCCAGACGGGGAGCACCTTCTCCACATCTGACTCGATATGTTCGAACGTCTTCACCCTGAACTCCTTTCCAGCGAACGCCGTGCAGAACGTGCATCCGCCCCAGGAACATCCGATCGTCGCCTGGAGGATCAGGCTGTACGCCTCCGATGGGGGCCGAAAGATGTTGCCCTCGTAGATATCCGGGAACATGACCCGACATGGTCCACATGGATTATTACACCTTTTATTTCCGCGGGGACAGAGGGCCTCATGTTGAGATAAAGGTTAAATATCAATTCCAACCCAGGGGTGGGGAGATCCCTGAGATAATCCCTTTAAATGTAAAATCCTATTAATATATCATCGTCCCATGACCTCCCTGAGGAGGTTGAATTGGGCATCGGAATGTGATATTATGAGAAAATATCTGGCAACACTTTTGATCCTCATCGTAGGAAGCCTGCTTATTGGCCCAACCATCCTGATGGACGTTTCATCAGCAGATGTAACGGTCGGTTCCACTCTGCATGTGGGTTCAGGTCAAACCTATACAACGATCCAATCCGCGGTTGATGCGGCATCCGAGAACGACGTGATAGTGATACATAACGGAACGTATTACGAGAACGTGCTCGTCAACAAGACCCTGTTCATCGTTGGAAATGGCACCACCAACACGATCATCGATGGCGGTGGGTCAGCCAATGCAATGAAGATCACGGCCGACAACTGCAGGGTCTATGGGATCGCTTTCACGGGTAGTGGGGAGGAGGACTGGGAAAATGGACACGCAGGGCTATGGATTGAATCGGAACATAATTGGATCCAGAACTGCAGCGCCTATGACAATTATATCGGCTTCCAGTTAAGAGGGGACCATAACACCTTCAGTTATTGTGAGGCATATGAGAACGATATCCACGGTTTTGGGCTGTGGAGATACTCGGAGACATATGGTTGCCACGCTCACAACAATACACTTGATGGGTTCTGGATGTTCGTCGCCCCATACTCATATCTGGAGAGGTGCATATCAGTCGACAATGGGGCGGATGGTATCTCAATAGACCACACGGAGGATGTTTATGTCACTGAGCTTCTTGCAGTGAACAATTCCGGCTATGGGATAAGTATTAGAGGGGGAGGAGTGGGTTATGGCAACACTGTGATTTTTTGCATTGCACAGGAAAACT
>JAUVLN010000226.1 GCA_030600725.1 Thermoplasmatota archaeon
ATCGATATCTTGCCCTTGTAAAAAGGTTTGTTCGCGTGTCTGGCACTTGAATGTGGAACAAGTGCCGGTTCGAGGTTGATAAGGCGTGCAAGACCAGGATCTTCCACGATCACGTCTGTTACATTGTACTTGCCGAACATCAACTCCTCGGGAAAAGGCCCCTCATCCTTTTTATCCTTCTTTCGGGAGGATCTCTTGGGTTTCTCATCAACGACATCATCAACGGGTTTGTCCTCCTTCTCGCCCTCTGGTTCGGCCTTTTCCCCCTCTTTGACCTCTTCCTTGGGTTTGTCCTCCTCTTTTTTGGCCTTTGGTTTGGGTTCGGCTTTTTCCCCTTTTTTTGTATCTTCTTTGGGTTCGGCTTCCTCTTTTTTTACCTTGGGTTTCGGCTCGGCCTTCTTGCCCTTTATGGGTTTTGTCTCTTTGACCTCTTCTTTGGGTTCGGCTTCCTCTTTTTTGGCCTTGGGTTTCGGCTCGGCCTTCTTGCCCTTTATGGGTTTTGTCTCTTTTGCCTCTTCCTTGGGTTTGGCTTCCTCTTTTTTGGCCTTTGGTTTCGGTTCGGCCTTCTTGCCCTTTATGGGTTTTGTCTCTTTTGCCTCTTCCTTGGGTTTGGCCTCCTCTTTTTTGGCCTTGGGTTTCGGTTCGGCCTTTTCCCCCTTTTTGGTCTCTTCCTTGGGTTTGGCCTCCTCTTTTTTTACCTTGGGTTTCGGCTCGGCCTTCTCCCCCTTTTTGGTCTCTTCCTTGGGTTTGGCCTCCTCTTTTTTTACCTTGGGTTTCGGTTCGGCCTTCTTTCCCTTTTCAGGTTTCTCCTCTACCTTTTTATCCATGGCAGAGGTTTTTTCTTCCTTGATGCTCTTTTCCTTATCAGCCATTCCAAATGCCCCCTTTAACGTATCGGTTTCTCCTTTCTTCCACGAACCATCTCATCCAGGGAGACATCGTTTACCTTGATCACCTTGTAACGGACACCGGGGATGTCCCCATAGGACCGTCCCATACGCCCACCGATACCTTCAACCATGACCTCGTCGTGTTCATCAATGAAGTTGATCGCTCCATTGCCGGGTGCGAATGCTGTGATCTGCCTGCCGTTCTTTATAAGCTGTATCTTGACGCACTTCCTGATGGCGGAGTTCGGCTGTTTCGCTTCAACACCAACTTTCTCCAGAACGATACCGCGGCCCTGTGCTGAGCCCCCCAGAGGGTCGGATTTCTCCCTGAGTCTCAAAACCCTCCTCTTGTAGTATCTATCATTCCATCTGTGTTTCTGAGCGTCTTTAGACAACTTTCTTGCTGTATAGAGTCCCTTAGCCATTTGGGAACACTCCCTTTGAGGATAATTAGAGGCCGTTACTAGAGGCTGGTATATATATGTTGCGAGCAAAGACGATGAATATCATTGTTTTTCATAGATCGTCCATACAATACAGCCGGATCACGAACCTGATAGCTGGCTATAGTTTTCTCCGAATGAGGTAGAGGAACAGTCCTATGGAGATGAGTATGGAGAAAAAGAAAACCCCCAGAACCAATTCCGTCTTTCTCCAGATAGGCTCTTCTGGCTCCGCCTCACCGATCTCCAAATTGATGGTCAGGTCGTTATCCGTCTCATCCACTTCCACCCATTCTCCATCGGGATCCACGAAAGCGACTATCCTGTAACGGTGAAGGGGTGAGAGCTGTATGTTGTTGAATTGGACCGAAGCCGTCCCATTGGTCATCAGGATGTCCACCTTTGAGGTGTATGTGGTTTCCTTCTCAGTATCGATATTCCTTACAGCAATGAGAACCCCGATATTCTCGCCCTTGGTATCCCCGGAATTATGAACGGAGAATTCGACCGTGTACAGCCCTGGTTCGAGCGTTCTATTTACCAGATCCGGAGGTCCAAATCCACCAACCGTCAGGTTAGAGAGGGTTAGTTCGACAGAGGAGATATCAAGGGGGAGATCGAACGAGCTTTTCAGGTCCGGATCCTGATAGGAGGATACGTTCTCACCGGTGATCCTGATGGTCACATCGTTCCTCCCAACCATATTGTAAACAATGGGTATCTGAAACCTGGATTCCGATGAACTTGAGGTTGTTAGATCCTTTCTGATCACCTCTATTCCATTCAATAGGATAACAGCCCTGAACTGCATATGGCTCTGCAGTCCAAATGACCGGACCGAAAAAGAGATTATACTCTCTTCACCCAACAAGGGCTGATCGGGCTTGGAGGATATCGAGCCGTTGATCAGGTATAGTCCAGGTGGAACCGGGGCGTTCCCTATGGATATGATCAACTCCTTTGTCCAGTTGCCGATCACATCATCTATCGTTGAATTGATACTCAGGTAGAATGTATACCTTCCTTCGGGGATGGGAAAATCGATCGATAGGTTGATCGATATCACCTTGGTGGATCCGGGACCGATAACGACCCACTCGGGATGTATGACCTGGATGTCCGGAATGTATTCCAACCCCTCGTGTTCGATGAGAACCGTCTCGTCACCGTTTCCCATGTTGGTGATGAATACATCGTATGTTATCGTCAAACTGTCGTTTTCGGGAGGTTCCTTGATGGACCTGTAGCTTGAGGGTAAGGCGAGATCCATGGAGTGGATCTGTTTCACGGTGAGAGCGATGAGATGTATCTCCCAACCGGGGTCTGGATCACCCTCATTGATCTTCTGGAGTATCTCCTCATCCGTGGGGAGGGGCGACATTGAGATCACGAAGTGACCCCTTTTATCGCCAGCCATTGAATCCTCTGGAACCCATATCGTGCAGTTCACCCTTGCACTCGCTCCTGCATATACTATTGTCCTCCCCCGTCCATTTTCACAGTATAATCCATCATTGGAGATGAAGGTGTGATCGAACCGTTCCACGACATTGCCATCGTTGACCAATGTGATGGCCGATAATAGGGGGGTGCCAGGCTCCACCAACCGATCAACGATCTCCTCCAGTATCGAATCCGTTGAGTGGACGCCGTTTATCCAGAAGTGAAATCTGGCATCCCTTATTACACCGCCGCCCAGTACCCTGATATCGAACCAGGCCTCCCCGCTGGGAGCGCTCCTGGGGACCTCCACCGAGATCCCGATAGGTACGAAGATCTTCTCCTGGCCGCCGCCGATAACCTCCCAGGGATCTATTGTGACATCCCTGTCAATGTCGATGAAATCGATCGAATCAAAGCACTCGATACGGATGTTGGTCGTATCCAGGGAAGGTTTCAAGGTCAGGTTCATATCGAATCCCGCACTCTCTCCCGGGTTCACGGATGGATGTTGATGGTCATCCATCTCGATCTCGAAGGGCGTGATATCCACCATATCCTTGCCTATAATGATGATGTCGTCGATCATGAAACCCGTCTCTTGCAGGCCGGAGGGAATATATTCTATTCTGATCTGAATGGTCTTGCCCACGTATTCGCCCAGCTCGATACCCGGAATGGTGGTATCCCCGTGATATGAGGGGTGGGCGGGCTCCGCCCAGAGGGGTTCCCCCGGAAGCTCGGATGTATTTCCATTCAGGATGACGGTGTGGTTTTCCGGATCAAGGTCCGTGTACTTATTATCCTTCAGGATCTTGAAATCATCCTCTCCCGCAATGGAGGCCTTATGGAACAGGCCTCCTTTCCCGTTCGGGCCGGATTCGTGTATATGGCCTCTGTACTTGTATAGAAGATATATCTGAGGCCTGCTGGTCCGCCATTCATGCATGTAGGCATCCGGGTTGAATCTGGATAGATTGATCGGAGGTGAGGTGAGAGTATAGATCCCTGTTGTAGGGGCCACCCAACTGGTGTCGTTCCCGACATAAAGAGCGTCGGGAGAGGTGTGTATATCCCCATCCGCCCGAGCAAGGGGATTCTGGCTTATGTGCCATCCCTGATCCGCAGGGCCTCCCTGAGTGGAGATGTTCCACCCCTCCAGTGACGAACAGTTCCATGCCTGGGTTCCGACCCACCAGCCATGATGGAAGTTGGTGGATTGGGTCACGATGTACCTCCCCAATCCATCCGACCATGTATCCGTTATCGGTAGAATGTCCCCCGGAACATAACATGAGAGGTTGATCGCGTATGATCCCGCGAATTGGGGGGTCCATTCAAATCGGATCTCCTCGGATAAGATCCCGTCGCCCCC
>JAUVLN010000196.1 GCA_030600725.1 Thermoplasmatota archaeon
CCTCCGGATTTTATCGGTGATGTCAATGCGGATACCTTGACGATCACGGACGATACGGGTGCTGTGGGCCAGGATCATTATTACTATGTGAAGGCCTACAACAGCGCCGGGGAGTCGAGGAGGAGCGAATATTTCATGACGGCCTCCCTGTTTCCTCCGAGCGAACCCTCTGCGGTGATAGATGTTCCTGTCAACGGGAGCTTCCTGAATTCAAGTGATATCACGGTTCGGTGGTCGGGGGACGGCTACGGCCTTCCCATCCTTGAGTATGAGGTTATGATGGATTCCGGGGAGTGGGTCAACGTGGCGGGGGAGACGTCCTACCAGGTTGTCGGGTTGAACGACGGGCCCCATACCATTCGGATCAGGATGGCCACGGCCATTGGCTGGCATCTCTCGAACGTTACAACGGTGATCGTCGATACAACGAAACCGACGCTGACGCTTGTTAATGCATCAATGTTGCTTGTGATCAATACGACCTCGGCAACGGTCCACTGGGAGGGAGTGGATGCGGCCTCCGGGATCTCCACCTACTGGATCAAGTTGGATGAGGGACTCTGGGTTGAGCTGGGTTTGGTTGATAACCACACCTTGACGGACCTGGACCACGGAGTGCACTCTGTCCATGTTCGGGCATACGATGGTGTCGGTTTATTCGATGAGAGATCCTTCAATATCACCGTGGACCTGATCGCCCCTTTTATCGTGGAGTTCGGACCCGTCGGTGAGGTGGAGTGGAGGGAAAACCTGTGGATAGAGCTGTTGTTCTCGGAGGATGTATTCGATCTGAGAATAGGTTTCGAACCGGAAACGGTGAAAGGATATGTTGTGGTTGCACAACCCGGAGACAGTTATATCTATAACATCAGCTGGTTTCCAAAGGGGTCGACCTACAACATCACATTGTTTTGTATGGACAGGGCCGGGAATGCGATGGCCCCCTTCACCTGGAACTTCACCATCCTCCCCGATGAGGAGAACCGGACCGGGAACATTACGATATATTATCTCATCACAGGAAGGGTCCTGGATGAGAACGGGGAGCCTTTGGTGGGGATACAGGTCATACTGGTGGGCGTCAATGTCACCCACACCGACGATAACGGATATTACAACTTCACGGCGGAAGCGGGGACATACGATATCTACATCAATGTGGAGGGGTTCTTCGAGTTCAGAATCGGTGTTACAACCGGAAACGGGACCCGTATCGATGTTGATGATATCTTCCTTCGGGAGATCATCGAGGAGGTGGAAGAGCCCATCGACGATCAGCCCGAGAAGAAAGAACTGCCGTTGGTGCCCATCATTATCGGGGTCGTGGGTGGGGGCATCATCGGTATCGGCATATACGTCATGAAGAAGAGGGGCGAGAAGAGCGAATGGGACTTCGAAGAGGAGGAGGGGGAAGAGGAGTATGATTTCGAGGAGGAGTAGGCAAACCATTTAATCGATGTCCATTATCGGTGCGCATGCTTCTCCGGGCGGAAGGTGTATCCAGGTCATTTGGGCCCAACGACGTTTTGAGGTCCGCCTCCATACAGGTCGACAGTGGTGACAGGATCGCCCTGGTGGGAAGGAATGGGGTGGGAAAGACCACTTTCATCAGGATACTCATGGGACAGCTCGAGGCAGATACAGGTGAGATCAGGTTGAGGACCGAGAGGATAGGATACCTCCCTCAGTTCCCCAACATCGACCGCTCCTGGTCCGTATCCAGGACCGTGGGAACGCCTTACGGAAGGCTCTCCAATCTGAGCAGCAGAATATCAGTGATCGAAAAGCAGATGGCCAATCCCGAGGGGGATACGGATTGGACTGCCCTTGGAGATGAGTATTCAAGGCTCCAGGAGGAGTTCAGAACCTCCGGGGGACACGAGGTGAGCAGCCGGTCCGTGGAGGCGATCGAAAAGGTCGGCCTTGGTGAGGCCTTCTTCGATAGGCCGATCGGACAGCTCAGCGGAGGGGAGTTCACAAAGGTGATGCTGGCAAGGGTCCTTGTACAAATGGAGGAGTCAGACCTCCTTTTCATGGACGAACCCACCAGCCATCTCGATATAGAGACGTGCGAGTGGCTGGAGGAGTATCTTGACGGTTATCAGGGGGGCCTTGTGGTGATCTCACACGACAGGTACTTCATGGACCGGGTGGTCAAAAGGGTCCTGGAGCTGGAGGATGGTGTGACAAGGTCCTTTCAGGGCAATTACTCGGCCTATATCGAGAAGAAGGATATCGAGGTTCAGCGCAGGTTCAAGGAGTGGGACAGGAACCGGATAGAGAGGGATCGTCAGTCCAGGATAATCGAGACGCTCAAGAGGAGGAATAAGTATTCCACGGAGATCAAGACCAGGGAGAAGCTCCTGGATAAGACATCACTCGTGAAGAGGCCGCATGAGGCGGCGGAACTCGGGGTGAAGATGGAGAGCGGAAACAAACACGGAAAGAACGTGATCATGGCCAAGGACCTCAGCGTGGACAGGGGGGACCGCAACGTATTTCACGACGTTGAGGTGGACCTTGAGGTCGGGGATAAACTGGGCATCTACGGCCCCAACGGGGCGGGGAAAACGACGTTGATACAGGCGTTGATAGGGGAGATACCCTCGAAGGGGGACCTCTGGATGTCACCCGGTGCCGATATGGGCTACTTCGCACAGGGACACGAGACGCTTGACGGGGATCTAACGGCGGAGGAGCAGATCATGGAGGCGCTGGGTAAGGATGAGAAGCTGAAGGTCAGGAGGCTGCTGGCCAGGTTCCTGCTCAGGGAGGAGAGTGTGGAGAGGCCCCTCTCCACGCTATCGGGCGGGGAGAGGGCCAGGGTGGCCATGGCCCTTCTCATAGCCCGGAGAAGGAACCTGCTGATCCTGGACGAACCCACCAATTACCTGGACGTTGTCTCAAGGCAGGCGGTTGAGTCCGCATTGTCGGAATACCCGGGTACGATACTCGTTGTCACCCACGACCGATATTTCCTGGACAACGTATGCAACAAGGTCGGGGAGCTGCGGGATGGGGTGCTGCGGACATTCAACGGGACCTATTCTCAGGCGAGGGGGAAGTTCGAATCGTCCCACATAGCGGAGGCCGTGGCCTATCGTGTTGTGTCCAAATTCACGGATTGGAATACCAAAAAGAGGTACAAACAGGGGGACCGCATCGTCATCGCCCACGAGGAGAAGGAGAAGTACGGATGGGCACTCGATGCGGGAAAATTGAAGAGGATCAGGGGCAACAAGAAGAAGAGGGTCAAGGATTAACGGTGTTTGTTATCTGCTCGTGGATGTGATTCGCCATCTTCTCCCATCCTGGTTCCCCGGGTATCCAGTGGGCATTGTCCGGGAACTCCCTGTAAGTTGCTCTCTTTTGATATTTATCGTAGGTCCGCTTCACGACGGAGGCGGGGGTTATCCTGTCCTTTCCCGCGGAGATGATCGTCATGGGGGCCTTTATCTTGCTCTCATCGATATATGCTGCCTTTCTTTTATCCAGCTGTGGAAAGGACATCTCGAATGCCACCCGCCCCGATTCCGGAACCATTCTATCGTGGTTCTTCCGCACCTGCTCCTCCGTGAGAAGATGCATCAGCGAACGCCTTGCACTCGATAGGGAGACCCTGCTTGGAGTCTTCCAGAAGGCTGGGCGGAGGACGGTCGGTAGAAAGCTCCTGAGCGCCGACGGGGAGATCTGGAAGATGCCTGCGGGGGCGGCGGGGGTCAGGAGTATGATATGCTTTCCTAAACCTCTCTGGGCCAGGATCTGGGCGATGAGGCCCCCCATTGAATGTCCAAGGATGATAGGAGGAGATTCCATTCCCTCAATGATCTTCTGAAGGTCATCGGCGTAATCCAGAAGGCTGAGGCTCCCCAGGCGCGGGTCCGGATCCGCCCCGGGATCAACGTCGTGATATCTGAGCCAGGGGATGACAACGTCGTATCCTTTCCTTTCGAAGAAGGACCTCAGGTTATCATGTATCCACGGCCCCCCCCACATCCCGTGTATGATCAGTATGGTCTCCCCGTTCCCCATCGATACCACCTCGATCGGTGAATAGCGTATCGATTTTATTAATAGGTATCACATGAATGGATGATGTGGCAGGTGGACAAACCGTTCAGTAGCAGGTATCCCGTTTATAGGCAATATCCAAATATCAAGTAGAGTTTCCCAATTGGTTGTATAGCCCCGTGGTGTAATGGTAGCACATTGGACTTTGGATCCGAAAACGATGGTTCGACTCCTTCCGGGGCTGCCAATTTCTTGAACATAATATACGGTAGATCCTGTCAGGACCATTCATGATCAGAAGATAAGGGTCCCAGGTATGTCAGCGATGGATCCGAAAGAAAAGAGGTTATCTCAAGAACTTTCCCTTCTCCTTTCCGAAGCGTTTCTTCCCCACCTTCTTTCCCCTCGGACCCGCCATAAAGTCATCTTTCGCCTTCATTACCAGTGGGTGCTGTCCCTTCATGGACCTTCTGAAGAACTTCAGGATCGATTTGGCCTCTTTGGCGGGAACGGTGATGAAGGTGAAATCATCCATGAGCTGGATATCGGTGATCATATCGGGATCGGTGCCCGCCTTATTATTTATCAGCTCGACGATCCTTCCCTTGTTCATCTTATCCTTCTTTCCCATCGCTATGAACAACCTGGTCGTCCTGGCATTTCCATCATGCCCGGAAGGCCCCTCATCACGACGAACACTTACATGAGGGCCGG
>JAUVLN010000112.1 GCA_030600725.1 Thermoplasmatota archaeon
AGAGAAAGAAGCTGATCCTGGAGGAGATACTCCACGCACACCTAAGCGAGGAGTCGCACCATATCGACATACTTGTTGTCCCGGGCCCGAAGGGAAGGACCTTCTATTCTCCGTTCTTCTCGAATAACCTGGACAGATTGATCCAGCGGTCCCCATGCCCATGCTGGTGAGCAGATCGTACAAACCCTACAGAAAGGTCCTGGTCTACCTGCACAAGCACATGACCCTCGAAGTACCCTATGCCATTCAACTGAGCAGGGCCATGGGTTCCGAAATCACGGCGATGTACACCGCACCCAATAGGAAGAAAGCAGCATATATGAAACGTTTCGCCGGGGTATACAAGGTAACCGTGAACATGAGAAGGATAGAGGGGAATCCCACCGTTGAGCTGATCAAGGAGGTGAAGGAGAACCACTACGATCTGATCATTATTCGAAAGAACCTGAGGGAACTGCAGTATTCACAGGTGAGGAGGTTGATACATCTATGGAGTGGATCCATTCTGATGGTGCCCTGAGGGGGGTGTCCCTTTGAACACCTTGATAGTGCTGGGCATAGTCGCCCTCCTTGCATTCATCGCCCCGTTCTTCGCCAAGAAGCTGAAGCTTCCCATAGTGGTAGGGGAGATCCTCTTCGGGGTCATGGTGGGGATAGTCATCAAGCTTCTCTCCTATGCGGACGTCAACATAGACCTGAGCGACCACACCGTTGATGTGCTCTCCACCCTTGGGTTCATCATGCTGATGTTCATGATCGGCATTGAGAACGATTTCGGGGACCTCAAGACCCTCAGAAGAAGCGAGAAGATCGGTACGGGGCTGGTTATAATCTCCTCGTTTCTCATCTCTCTTCTGGCCGTCTTCATCATGGGTCTGCCCATGATAGTCGGCCTGATCCTTGGTGGGGTATCCGTTGCGGTCGTGGTTCCGGTCCTCAAGGAGATGGGTCTACGGAACACACGCTTTGGTTTCCGTATCATGCTCCTTGCGCAGATAGCCGATGTCGTTGCAATAATCCTCATCTCACTCGTTGCGGCCTCCATAGCAGGCTGGGTCGCCCTCATCTACATGATAATCATCCCCATCTTCTTCCTGGTGGCCTTCTGGATAATGGACAGCCTCATCTGGCACAGGCCCAGGTTCATGTCCAAGATCTTCAACCCCACCGATGATTCGGAGATGGGCGTCCGGGCCGCTCTGGCGATCATGCTGATATTCTACGGCCTGGCCACGTTCATAGGTCTGGAGGCCATACTGGGCGCTTTCCTCTGCGGGATCCTCTTCTCGGCGATATTCAAGGAGAGGGAGATCATCATCAAGAGGCTTATGCCCATCGGCTTTGGATTTCTGATCCCTATCTTCTTCATAACTCAGGGGTTGGAGGTGAACATCATGGAGATACTTCATCCCTATTCCCTGTTCCTCATCGTCACCTTCACGCTCATCACCGTTTTCTCCAAGGTGATACCTTTGATGCTCGCCAGATACTTCAAACACACCTGGAGCGACATGTCCGGGTCCATGCTTCTGGGTGCAAACCTATCTGTGATCGTAGCAGGTGTTAGATTGGGCGAGGAGGCGGGTTTACTGGATGAACATCTATCCTCGGTCCTGATCCTGTACGGCGTCCTCTCATGTATCCTCTTCCCGATCGTATTCAGGAAGCTCCAGAAGAAGTACCTGGAGAATCTCTTCCAAAACATGGACGAGGATGCGGAAGAAACATAGAGAGGTATATATTTCATTTCTGCTCTTTTATCAGTGACCTTAAGATGACCTCTTTCAGCTCATCCTGGTCCTTGGCATCCTTCCACTCCCGGGCGAATCCGGGCCGATCTCCTGCTCTGACGAGCCACATCAGGGTGTTCATGAAGAAGCTCTTCTCCTCCTGCGAGGAAACTATCACGAATGCGGCATGCACAGGTGGGCTATCCTCCGAGAACATCGCCCCCCTCTTTGTTCTTACCATCACCATCTCGAAGGTATCACGCCTCTTCACGTGATAGGATATGACGGCGAACGAGGGGCGAATGATCAGGTATGACTCCCCCTCCGGGCGGAACAGCTCCCGGTACATGTCATCGGGTTCCATCCCCACCCGCTTGGCTATCGGATAGGATATCTTTCGCGTGAATTTCTCAGGGGCCAGGAAGTAGTTGATATCCAGGACCTCTCCCTCGCAGATCTTCCTCTCCAGCCGGGCCACGGTGATATCATCCCGATCTATCATTATCTCTCTCAGCTCCTCGTCCAGCATCCTTCCTTTCTGTTTGATCCCGAGGAAATCCTTGACGACGTGAAGCAGCGCATACTCCCTCTCGATCTTGCCCCTTGCATATATGAAATACCATAACAGCCCGAAGAGCGAAAAGACCAGAACGATCATTATCGGAACGAATCCCATCTCGATTATCAGGAAGATATAGACACCGATGGCGAAGATCTGGATCCAGGGGTAGAATGGAGCCCTGTACTTCGGCCTGTAATGCTTGAAATTGCTCTTGCGCATGAATATAAGCGCCAGATTCGCAAGGGCGAACAGTACCAGTTTCATGGTTGAAGCGGTCTTGACCAGCTGCTCCAGATCCAGAAAGAGGATGACCACGATCATGAAGCCGGTTGTGATGATAATGGAAAACCATGGGGAACCGCTCTCGTTCAGCCTGCTGAAAGCCTTCGGGAGCAGGTCATCCTTGCTCATCGCATAAGGGTCCCTGGACGCAGCCAGTACCCCTGAATTGCCCGTGGATATGAAGGCCAGAAGCGCAGCCAGGGTCATGAGAAATATCCCAATACCCCCCATGATGACGAAACCACCTTCCGTTATCGGGGTCAGCGTCCCCGCTATGGTATCAGGATCAAGAACACCTATCGTGATCGAGATCACGGCGATATAGAGAAGGGAAACGATCCCCCAGGAGAGGAACATGCCCAGTGGTAGGTTCCTTCCGGGGTTCTTGACCTCTCCTGCCACAGCTGCGATCTTGGTAGTCCCCGCAAAGGAGATGAATATCAGCCCCACCGTGGATAGAACGGAGGTGAACCCGTTATCCATGAATGGATGGTATCGGCTCACATCCACAAGCCGCAGGCCGGCCAATACGTAAAGTACGAGCAGACCCAGCAATGCCAGTACTATCATGGATTGGAACCTGCCTGCGAGCTTGACGCCCTTGATATTGATGAAGGCGAACAGCAGACAAAAGCCCACAGCGATCAATTTAACAGAGAGTCCGGGCAGATTATAACCGAGAACCTCGGATATTATGCCTATACCGAGTAGAGCAAAGGCTGATTTGAAGGCAAGGGAGAACCAGGCCGCGAAACCCCCGAACATCCCCATCAGGGGGCCCATGCTCCGATCCGTGAAAAAATAGATGCCGCCGGTCTTGGGCATTGCAGTGGTCAATTCCGCTTTGGAGAGGATCGTGGGAAGTACCAGGAGGCTTGCCATCGCATAGGCGAGTATGATCGCAGGCCCGGCCTTGGTGAAAGCAAGGGCGGGCAGGATGAAAAGCCCGGAGCTGATCATCGCTCCCGAGGAAATGCAGAAGACCTCCAGGAGGCCCAGGTCCTTCTTCACCTTCATCCTATTGTCCCTCCCATATCGTACCGAACCCGAGATCGGCAGTCGGTACTGGGTTTCTTAAAAAGGGCTCATCACTATATAATCTGTTCCTACTCGGGGCCATATTTTAAGATTATGTTCGAATATTTGTGGTATTATGAAAATCATTCAGAACATATTTCCCGCAATCGATCTTAAAGTTAACCAAGTTGAATGTTGGATACCGTTTTATATATCCAGATGCATATTAAACGGGGAGAATATGAGGGGGACGATAATGATGAGAAGCTTTTCCTTGGCCCTTCTGGCCATGTTGATCACCGTAACCCTGACAGGCATGCTGGTGGGGGATACGGACGGCGAGATCCCCTCCAGGACCCCTGAAACCCCCCAATGGGCCATGCCGGGAGGGGGACCTCGGAATTCCCATAACGTCTCCATGAACTATTCGGGCCTTGAACCATATATCAAATGGGGGGCGGAACCGGTCACATACAGTGACAGGAGATGCGGGTCCCCTGTGATCTCGGGCGATGGATCGATATATTACACACGGGGACCGGAGCTGTTCAAGGTAGATCCGGAGGGGGAGATGATATGGTCTCTCGACCTCTCATCAGGAGAGGGGTCATGGAACCTGACCGATCCTGCGCTGGACAGGAACGGCAATATCGTCGTGTGGCACGGCAACGGTGAACTCCATTCGATAACCCCGGAAGGGGATATCTCATGGACCAGGATCACCGACAGGATCGAAACCGGCGAAGATGTCCATCCGGTTCCGGTGGGTGACAGAATATATTTCAGCGGCATTTACAAGTTGTATTCATTCAACATCAGTGGAGAGATCGTAGAGGAGATCAACATCACCTCCGGATATCTCAGATACTCTCCCGTTATCGATACGAACGGAACGATCTATCTGGTCTCAAGTGAGAACGAACTGATGGCGTATCATGAGAACGGGACACTTTCCTGGACGCATCCCATGAACGACAATATCAGCTCTCCTCCAACCATCAGGGGAGATGGCAGCATTTATATCTGCGAGAGTAGAGACAACGACCTTTATCTTCATTGCATCAATGAGTATGGAATGGCCTCTTGGTCATCCATTTTCATGGATAGCACCAATTTCGATCAGAGCATAAGCGTCGATGACCGGGGGAACGCCCACCTTATCGTTAAAAGGTCCCACATCTCCTCTGAAGTGTATCAGATCAACGCCACAGGGTCAATGACCGATTGGCATAGTCTGAACGATTATGTCCAGAGTCCCGTATGGGTCTCGGACCACGGCATGATATTTATCCAGATGTTGGATAGTATCCGTATCCTGGGGAGCGCGGCCGATCTTGAGAGGTCCCTGGACATACCCGCTTACATCAACGGGACCGGAGGAATGGCCTTCGACATCGATGGGAACGTGTACCTGACAAGGGGTACCCTCTACTGCATTGGGATGGCCGAGAGCTCACCACCCTCTTTCATCGGCGGGAGGATCGAGGAGCAGTTCGTGGACGAGGATGAGGACCTGATAATGGACCTCTACCACAGGTTCTCCGATGCGGAGGACCTGTTGTTCGAATATGAGTGTGATAATCCGACCTTCAACGTAACGATATACGATGACCTGATACATTTCCGATTTACGGCAAACTACTCCGGGGAAGGAAATGCCAGGATAAAGGCCATCAGCTGCGGTGATGACGGGGAGTTCGGCACCGGTGACGATACGTTCACCTGGACCAACTGGTTCAAGGTGACGGTTCTTCCCGTGAACGATCCGCCCCTGCTCATGGAGGTGACCTTCCCACCCGCGGATGAGGGAGTATTGTACAGGCATGAGCTCAAGATACTGGACAACGACTCGGACGCCGATCACACCACCATTGGATTGTACGGTTCCGATTGGCTCTACGTGAGAGGTCATTTCCTGGAAGGCACCCCACCAAAGAACGATATCCGCTCCGATTCATTCGAATTGCTTCTGACCGATGAGGAGGGAGCGACCAGCACGTACGAAAGGATCGAGATCGAGATCACCGATATCAACGACCCTCCCTACCTCGATGAGAGGGATCCTATGATCTCATTCCCCGAGGATACCAACAGAAGGGTTGATGTAGGAACCACCTGGGATAACGATATAAAGTTCGATGACCCGGAGGACGATATACTCACCTTCACGGTAACGGCGGGAGCTCATCTGATCACAGAGGTCGTTCATCTTCCTTCAAACGGCATCGATTTCATCGTGGAGAGCGAGGAGGATTGGTACGGGTTTTCGAACATCACCTCGACCGTCTCGGATGGAGAGCATACCATCACCGTTGTTATCCCCGTGGAGGTGACAGCCAAAAGCGATCCTCTGAAGGACCTCGTTATCATTCCCGATATCCCCCTGGAGGATGTGGACGACGGCACGCTGATCACGCTGACGTGTGAGTTCATCGATCCCGATCTCAAGGATCAAGACTACGACTACTACAGATATTACTGGAATTCCAATATATCGGGAGACCTTGGGGAGGAACGGGAGATCAGCTTCTACCTGGAGCCGGGGGAACATCGTATCAGACTGGAGGCCTGGAGGCCATCATCATATTCCACCACGATCACGTATCTCAAGATCAACGTTACGGATGACGGGATCGATAACGCTCCGGGACCGGAAGATGAGGTGGAGGATTATCCGGATGATAGTGAGAGGCTCCTCAAGGTGATAAGGGACGTCACACTGGTCCACCTGCTGATCTACGGCTTCTTCCTCCTGGTGCCCCTCTTTTCCTTCATCATCCACATGATGATAAGAAAGGCCAGATCCGGGAAGGCCCAGGAGGATATACCTCAAGGCGATCCTCCCAAGGATGAGGTGAAAATTGAAGGGAAGGAGGTGGAGGAATGAGCAGGAGACATTTGACCGGTCTGGCCTTCATCCTGTTGATGCTGGTCCCACTTCTCTCGTTCCTCTCCCTTGGTTCTGGTGAGGACCTATCCAGTGGTATTGATGCGAAAGAGGCCATATCATTTATTGAGACAAGGTCAGACGTCGGTCCAGAGAGGTTGTTCTCCTATCCGGATCAAGTAGATTACGGGTTGAACAACGATCATGAGTTCGTACATCACCCCAACGGGTTCAGGTATCGCATCACCTTCCAGATGGAAAACGGAAATACCGAGGGCCTGGACAAGGGAACCTATATCATGATCGAGAGGGAGGATGAAGATAAAGGGTGGACAGAGATCGGCCTCTCACGTTGTGTCGATTACCAGACGAACATGGAGGCCTTTCTTGATGTGGACAGAGAGGGG
>JAUVLN010000158.1 GCA_030600725.1 Thermoplasmatota archaeon
GCCCGTATCGACCTGCTTGAACTGGAGCTCGAAGCGGATATCATGTCCCTCATGCTTCTGATCGAGGGGATGAACGCCTCTCTGAACGCGGAGATCTACATGTTGGACGCTGAGATGGATTCGTTCAGAAACGATACAATCTCAGGCCTTGAAGGGATCGTCACAGCCATGGAAGAGTCGGAGGCGAGCATACTCGGTGAGATCAACGAGGTCAATTCACTTATCGATAACATCGATACGGTCACACTGCCTGAGCTCAGGGCCAAACTCGATCTGCTTTCAGTTCTTGTTGGAGAGAACGATGAGGATATTCTGGCCTTGATCGAAGACCTTCAAGCACAGCTCGATGAATATGACGTTTTGATAACCGCGCGTTTGGAGAACATCACGATCATACTTGAGGCACTGGATGACCTGGAGGATATTGCAGGCGACATTGATGAGATCGGGACCGATCTTGAGACACTGCAGACCCTCGAGGATTCTCTTTCAGGCGTCCAGGCCGAACAGACTGACACCTCCTCTTCGGTAAGCCTGTTGACCATACTGGTGATATTATTGATCGTATTGGTACTGGCCCTTCTTGGGTTCATGATCTTCTCCTTAATGAAGAAAGGAAAGGAAGAAGACGAGATCGTTGTGAGTGGGAGCGAATAGACAATACCCGTTCACGTTTCAGATCATGCCCGAGTGTATGAAGCCTCTATCGAGGAGCTTTGAGCTATCTCTCATCCGCCCTTCCTCATCTGCATCGTGATGTGGGCCGTATCGATAAGCAGGAGAATGATCACACCGAAGGTGAGGATCGTCCGCACCCTGGAACTCAGATAAAAGAGTGGATCAAGCTGTACGAACAATATGATCAGGAGAAAAACGAGAAAGTAGGCCCACCCCTGCCAGGTCCTGGGCGTCAGGCCGATCCCGATGTATCTCCTGGGCTTGAACCACCCGGGCCTACCGATCATGGCCTGGGCATATACGATCTGATATCAAATCGTTTCCCACATCCAACACCTGCTGTATTGACACGGTCCGATCTTCCAATAATCATTAAATAATGATGTTCTCAATGCTCGACATGGTGACATCATGGAAGAGATTGAAAAAGCGAAGCAGGAAGCTTTGGAAAAGCTACGTAAGATCCAAACCCTTGAGGACGTGAAGGAACACGACCAGGAGATAGTGGACACAATGGTGGAGTTTCTCACGGGTGCTGTTGAGATCATGAGGGCCTGGTTCCAGGATATCCTCTCACTGGACCCCGAGGCGAAGCATATGGAGATCGTCAAGTTCCAGAATGATAACTTCCTCGCCGACGATGAGGTCAATATGGAGTTGGACCGTATCAGCGGGATACCCGGAGCAGATGAGCATCTGGACCCGTTTCTGGAACAGCTGGAGGAACGGCTGACCCCGGTGATGGAGGAGACCGGTGAGATCATGGAGAAATTGATGAGCGAACTGGGAGGGGCCATGATGGGGGGTTTGGAGGAGACCTTCAGGGCACAGGAGGAGGAGGAGGTCATCATAGATGGGGGAAGCTCATTCAAGGATGAGCAGGTGCAGTTCTACGCAATATCAAAACTGAACGATATCCGGGATATGGTCAGTTTCAACTACGACAAGAATGAGATCGGATTCTGGGCAGAGGAGTGTATCAATGGTGCACTTGAGTCTCTTGGTCATTTCAAGAACGCCATCGTGGAAGATGGGGGGAGATATGAGGATTTCAAGGATTGGATCGAGATGGCGGAGAGGAAGAAAGACCTCCTGGTCCAGGGGATCAATACCGAGATGGACAGGATCGCCACACTTCCCAAGGCCGCCGATGAGGCGGTGAAGATCAGGGATGAATGTTTGACAAAAATCGACCCTCAGGTGAAGGAGATAGAGGGGCTGGTGAAGGAGCTTAGAGGGAAATAGACCGATAATCGGCCTATACAGGACCTATCCATTCATGAGGGGCCCTCGCCCTCCCCCGACTTTCCCAGATCATCATGTATCCACCAGGATCGGGTCTATCTTCTAAATCTCGATATCAGAGTGCTCCTCGGGAGATGTCTCCTCAATGGGCAGTACCCAATTGACATTCACTATTGGAGCTATTCTCAATTCGAACGAGAAACAATGATAATATACAGCATGACCATTACATGGCATCAGGAAGGGATAGGATGGAGGATACTTTCTCGATATCGAAAGCGTTCAGCGAAGGCTTCGGCACCTATTTCAGTAAACCATTGAGTTTCTCGGGATATTATCTGCTGTTTGCAATACTCATGCTCCCTCTGACGGCGGTACAGCTGTTCTTCATGAGAGGAATACCTCCGGTGAGCTACCTTGCATCCATGATCAACGGGGTCTTTGGCAACATCAGGTCAGCCACCATGGCAACCATCGGCTTGAAGGTTCAAGCACGGGAACAGGGCATGGAGGCGCGGGAGACGGGGTTGTCAACATACTTACTCTGTGCATTATCGGGGTTTTTATACTCAATATTGGTTGGAATTGGATGCATGCTCTTCATCATCCCGGGGATATACTGGGCGATCAAGTACATGTTCTATATATTCTTCATCGTGGATGAAGAGTGCGGTCCGATAGAGGCGTTCTCCGAGAGTGGGGACCTGACATCCGGGCACAAGTGGAAACTGCTTCTCCTTTCGATCCTCGTATCTCTCTTCGGCCTCTCCGGATATCTTTTGGTAGGTGTGGGGACCCTCATTACAGGCCCTATATCCACTCTGGTTCTACTCAGTGCATACAAACAGCTGAAGAGGATCCAGCAGGAGGAGATGGAACTATACATACCCAAACCCGGTACTGCCCCTACGGTCGCCGCACCTTCTGAACCCGTTGTGGTCAGCGTGACCGATGTTGAGATCATCGAAGAGTATTGAGGATACGCTTTCGGATGTGGAGAGTGGGCGGTTGGATACCTTCTCTTTGATAAGCCTATTGACCATACCGGTACTCCTACTGTTAATATTGGTACTGGCACTTCTCCACTTCATGATCCTGGAACCAACAACAATAAATCGTAAAAACCCTTTGCGAATGACCTCTTAGGTGAGATAGATGGTAAATATAGAGACAAGGCGAACAGCGTGCAGGGCCTGCGGGGTCGAGACCGAGCATCAGATCATCATGATGAAGAAACCGGGTCAGAAGGAGTTCTTCCTCGGGCAGGCATCCCAATGTCTATCCTGCGGGAATGTGGTGGATCTGCAGGGCCAATGGGGAGATCTGTTCGATCAGGCAGAGCGTTAACTGGTTTCATTTTCCCTCCTTCTTGTATCTCTGATAGTGTTTTACATCCTTTAAAAGCCCCTTCCATTTCGCCCTCTCCTGGGCCTTAGCGCCTTTGTCCTTCTTTACTGAGAGGTGATGCAGCTCTTTTCGAAGTTTCAGGTAGTTCTCGAACCTCTTTCCATCGATCTCACCACTCCCCACCGCCTCCTGAACGCGGCACCCGGGTTCCGATAGGTGCTGACAGTCCTTGAACCTGCATTCCAGCGAGAGCTCCCCGATATCCTGGAATGCATCCTCCACCATCGAGGCGTCCCCCCAGAGCTGCAGCTCCCTGATCCCGGGATTATCCACCAGGACGCCCCCTCCCGGAAGTGGTATCAGCTCCCTCGAAGTGGTCACATGACGCCCTTTGCTATCATCCCTCCTGACCTCGAATGTCCTCTGCCTTGCCTCTCCAAGAAGGTTGTTTATCAGGGTTGACTTGCCCACGCCGGAGGATCCCACAAGGACCCCGGTCATCCCCCCCTTCAGATAGTTTCTGACGATCTCGACCCCATCTCCCCTCAGGGCGCTGATATCGTGATAGGGTACATCGCCCGCGACCCCGCCCACCAGATCCATTTTCTCCTCGATATCGTCCGCGATATCCGATTTATTGAGCAGTATGACCCCCTGGGCTCCTGAAGCCGCGGCCATGGCAATATACCTCTCCAATCTCCTGAGGTTGAAATCGTGATCCAGGCCCATCACGATGAATACCAGATCGACATTGGCTGCGACCGGCTGCTCCCTTACCTCCTTTCCAGCAGCCTTTCTGGAGATGAAACCCTTTCTCTCCAGGACCCTGATGATCGTGTTCGAGGTCTCTGTCAGCGTCATGACAACCCAGTCACCAATGGCCGGGGGAAATTCATTCATCACTCTTGATGACGCTCTGGCTCTGACATCCTTCCCCTCCGTGAGGATATCGTAATGGGAGCCGTCGTACATGGAAATCCTACCAATGACCATGCCTTCCAGACCTTTCGGTGAGAGCGTATCCAGCGACTCCTGGAAGAATGGTGACCACCCCAGGCTTTTCAGATCCATTTCGATCTCCGGACTTCGCTATGGGGTCATGGCGATTAATTAATTCCGCATCGCATCTTTTCCTGTCCATCAGCACCGGTACGAGGGCCGTCAACAAGATGATCGGAAGGGAGCCTGGCTATTCTTCCCGTCCATTATCATCATCTCTTCTTCTTCGAACGACCATCAGAGCAACGATAACGATGATGATAAGCGCAAGCGCGACCAGGAGGAGCCACCAGTATTCCGTTCCATCCTCGGTTCCATCATCCGATCTCGGAAGCTCTCCAAAGGATGATTCCAACTCGGGGAAGAGGCTTTCACCCCCATCGCTGTCGGTGATGAAGAAGGAGAATCCCTCCTCCGCGTCATCCATGGTGATGAGGAGCTCCAGCTCTCCCTCCCTGTTCTCCATCGGGATGTAGGTCCATCCACCGGAACCATCCTCAACGGCCACATAGAACGTGGTGTTAGCTGAACCGGACGCGGTGATCAACCATCCTTCCTCCGTGGCGATCACATTGAAATCTTCCAGTACAATCTCCTCCGGCCCAGGTTCGGGTTCCGGCTCAGGTTCAGGTTCGGGTTCTGGCTCATCTATTGCAGATATCATCACTCTCAGGATATAAGAGGTATTGACTTGGCCATCAGATAAACGGACCGTGATATTCCTGATCTCGCCCGCTTGATCTGTTGAAAAGTTGAATGTTAGGTTGTACCCATTAACAGTGACGAACTCCGAGGAGTCCACCGTTATCACCAGCTGGTCCCCGTCCGCATCGTATATCATCTCCGTAAGGTCGATCATGACCTCTTCTCCCGTGTCAATGGTCATGTTCCAATTATCCGGAACATCCAGAACCGGGATGTCGTTCACCGGGGTCACGTTGAACCATACCCAGACGAGAGTGTCGATCTCACCATCGCTTACCAGGAACCTTACCAGGTCCCCCTGATCATTATCCTTCAATGTCTGGTACTCCACCTCCCGGGCGACCTCGAATAGGATTGTATTGTACTTACTGGAATCCACCAATTCAAATTCATTGGACTTCACGTTCCCATTGAAGGTCTCTCCGGGAATGAATGCGAATCTAAGGTTGTCATCATCGATGTCGCTTCCATTCAACAGGAAAGGGAATGGGACATCCTCCAGGACCTCCAGCATATATGCTTCGACCTGAACGGTTTCATTCAATTGTACCGTCAATATCGGATAGATGTCACCCTCGGGATCGTTGATCCAGATCTCAGGGGCATCGTTCACGGGGGAGACAATAAGCGGTAGGTCAGCGATCGAAGAATTGAATTCACCATCGGATACTAGTAAGCTGATGTTGGTTATACCAAACCAATCCTCATCCGGGATCACATTGATGATTTGTGAGCTCATGTCAATAGAGACCGAGCAGTTGGAATATGAGATGATGTGCCAAGTAAATT
>JAUVLN010000145.1 GCA_030600725.1 Thermoplasmatota archaeon
GGTCCGATAAGGGAGAATTGAAGCTTTTCAAGATCAAGTGACGTGGCACCATATCGATGTGGACCGATCCTGTTGTAATTATTTACATTTAGGACAAATGGCCACCACACTGAAGTACCCTGGACACACTCAGGGAACGGGATCGGCCATTAGTCACTATTTGGATATGAATCAATTATTAGTTGGGCTGTCGCATAAATGCCTGAATTGAATTTATTGGGCGTTTATGCGACAGCCGAATCTTTCCAGTAATGTCTTGACAGTCGTTCTTATTTACTGCTCTCTTCCCTGAGCTCCTTTCTCTTGATCTTCCCCGATATGGTCTTGGGGAGCTCCTTGACGTACTCGATCAGCCTGGGGTACTTGTAAGGCGCAGTCACCTTCTTCACGTAATCCTTGATATCCTCTGTCAGCTCCGGGGACGGCTCGTACTCCTTCGTCAGGATGATATACGCTTTGACCAGAGTGCCCCTTATCCCATCAGGGTCAGGCGCCCCAACAACAGCGCATTCCGCAACCGAGGGATGCTCCATCAGGGCGGACTCAACTTCAAAAGGCCCTATCCTGTAGCCCGAGGACTTGATCACGTCGTCGTCCCTTCCCACGAACCAGAAGTACCCGTCCTCGTCCCTGTAGGCTCTATCACCCGTGAAATAGAAGTCGTGATGGAAGGCCTTCTTCATGTCCTCCTCGTCCTTCCAGTACTCCTTGAATAATCCCGGAGGCCTGTGGTCGCCAAGATAGATCGCGATGTTCCCCTCCTCCCCCGCGGGCATATCGTTACCCTCGTCGTCAACAATGCGCACGTCATGCCCCGGCGTCGGCTTGCCGACGGAACCGTACTTTATGGGCATGAAGGGGTAGTTTGATAACACACACACGGTCTCCGTCTGTCCGAAGAAGTCGTAGATGTCCAGATCGAATATCTCCTTCCACACCTTGATGACCTCGGGGTTCAGCGGCTCACCCGCGGACATGCAGTGCCTTAATTTCAGATTGTACTTCTTCAGATCCTGCTGGATCAGCATCCGATACACGGTCGGTGGGGCGCAGAAGGTGGTCACTCCGTGTCTGGCCATGGCGCTCAGAAGCCCATCGGGATCGAACCTGCCGGGGGTCTCCCACTGGATCACCGCAGCACCCACTATCATCTGGCCGAACAGCTTTCCCCATGCGGCCTTTGCCCACCCGGTCTCCGATATCGTCCAGTGGAGGTCGCAGGAGGTCAGGGCAAGCGCGAACCTCGCCGTGACCTCGTGTCCTATTGGATACGAATGCGTGTGCAGGACCATCTTGGGCTGTCCCGTCGTCCCTGAGGTGAAATAGAGGAGCATGGGGTCTTCCGACCTGGTCCTCTCCACCCTGGACATGTCCAGATCATCCCCAACCTTGGACATCTCATTATCGTAATCGAGCCAATCCATCACGGGTTTGTCCACGACCATCTTGTGCTTGAGTGTGGGACAACCCTCCGCGACCCTCTCGACCCGGCCGATGTGGTCGACATCCGTGATCACCATGGATGCCTCGGCCCTGTTCACCCGGTATTTGATATCCTTGGAGGTCAACAATACGGTGCCGGGCATTGGAACGGCCCCGATCTTGAACATCCCCAGGAGGACCACATACCATTGTGGTATGGATTCGAGGATCACCAGGATCTTGTCCCCTTTCCTGACCCCCAGATCCAGAAGAACGGTGGCAAACCTGTCGGATAACCGTTTCAGATCGAAGAACGTGTGGTAGCTGGACTTCTCCGTATCCGGATGTATTGACACCAGCGCCAGCTTGGTCCGGTCCTCGGCCCATTTATCAACAACATCGAATGCGAAATTGTAGTACTCGGGGATCTCCCATTTGAAATCCCTGTACAGTGTATCGTAATCCAATCCTTCCCCCACCTTGCATTTGGTTGGCAACATCTCGTTCTCTCCACTTACAGGATCATCTTTTCCTGGGCTCGACCTTGATATCCGTTTTGATATTGGCAACCCGTTTCGCCAGCTCGATATCCCTCTCTATGCCGGCCTTGGCGTTGATCATCATCTTTGCACCGTCTTGGGACCCCCCGCCGTGCATGCATCCCGGGACGCCCGCCCCGATCGTAAGCCACTCAACGAGCCTGGCGATCCTCGCCCTGGTCTCGCCGTCGGTGTTGGCGCTGAGGTACTTCTTCAACAGATCACCGTACTTCGGATCCTGCAGGTCCTTCCAGGAGGGAAGGCATCCGGTCTCCGCAATGCCCCCCGCGATGTCCTGCGCTATCCTCTTGGTCTCGTACGGCAGTGTGGCGACGTGAACCTTATTGACGTTGGATAGAAGCATGTCCGGGATCCACACGCCGGAGGGATGGAGCTTACCCAATGCGCTAGCAGCCACCCCCATCCCGAAGGTTGTCTCGTTGTTTATGGCCATCTGCGTTATCTTATCCTTGAACACCTTCTCGCTCAGGCCGTTCGCACGCGCCATCAATGCGGAGGCCCCTATCATCAGGTCCCCCTGACCTGCCACACAGCCGCCAATGGCGGACCTGTATGGTGCTATGAAGTTCAACACGGCCTTCATGGAGTAGGCGTACTCCCCGCACATGAATACCCTCTCTTTGGGTATGAACACGTCCTCGAAGAGCAGGTACGCCTGTGTGATCCCGCCCTTGTCGACCGGGTTATCGAAGCCCTCCTCCTCCGCTCTTGTATCGCTTGGATGTCGGGCCTCCACGATGGTGAGGTTCTCCACATCCTTGGGTATGACAAAGGATATCGCATAATCGGCATCAGCCTCGCGGTATCCGGTTCCGGGAAGTATGAACACCTCGTTCGCCGCAGCGATACCACAGATCATGACCTTGGCCCCACGGACCACGATGCCGTCCTCCCTCCTCTCCACAACGCGGAGGTTCATGTCGGGGTCAGCCTGCTGGGAGGCGCTCTTGGTACGGTCCCCTTTGGGGTCCGTGAGGGCCCCTGCAAGCGTAATGTCCGCCTCCTGCGCCCCCTCCAGCCATCTCCTCAGCCTCTTATGGTAGTCGGTGCCGAACTCTTTGTCCATGTCGTACGTTACCGCCCACATCGCGTTTATACCGTTGAAGCCCGCACATCTGCCGCCTGTGCAGGTTCCGGTGAGGTTGAACATCAGCCTCTTCATCCTGCAGTTGTTGATCATGTCCTCGGCGTTCTTGATTATGGAGAGATAACGGACCACTTTCTCTCCCGTCAGGCAGGATGTGGTGGTGTAGAGCTCCTCGTATTCCGGGTTCCGGGCCGCCTCGAATATCTGGGCGTGCCCCTCGATGGTCCTTCTCGTGGCCTGATGTGTGGTAACATCCTCGATAAGCTCCCCGAACTTGTGGATATTGGGCCTCATCTTCCTAAGCGATTCCTTGTACTCTTCAGGTGTCTTCATCCTAATCACTCCTTCATTCTGAACTCCCACTCGCACCATAGGTCCTTCTTGAGCTCATCAGGTGGGCACTGATGACAGATGACCTCTATGTTCTCGTTGAACTCCTTCGCAAAGGCCTTGAGGAACCCCCATCTGACCTTCTTGCACGGGAAGACCCCCTGTCCTCCCTTTTTCCTGGTGTTCTGGACCCTGCATTCTACGTTGCGCAGGATCGCCCCCTCCCATTCCTTGTCCTCCAGGTCCATGGTCCATCCTGAATATCTCAGTGCCTTAATCATTGTTGGGATGTCGTCGCCAGTTAGATCAAGCAGCTTCTTGAGCTTGCGGGCCTCGATCTTCCCCATGACCCTCCAGACGTCGGCATCTATCTCCGTGGCGGCCTCGGTCCCGAACCTCTCCTCTATCCCGAGGTAGTAGAGTCCGTCAACGGCCCACATGTCGCGAAGGTGCATGTAGGTGAGATCCGCGAACTTCTCCTGTCCCAGCTCCTCGATAAGTGCTTTATCCTCAGATCGGTCTCCCATGATCATGTCTCCGAAATCTATTCAATTCAGGGTATACCTCATTTTTTCTTAAACCTTCGTATAATTCTCATTACAATCGATGAGGAAGAAGATTTTCTACGAGAAGAGGCATATTGCCATGGAGAAGGGTCACGATTCGATCCTGTCCTTGATCGCGCGGAAGGTTTCCATGTCGATCTCCTCATCAAGTAGCTTTTCGATCAGGATGGCGATAACCTCTCCCTTGAGCTTCTCCTTTGTGATCGGCTCATATCTTGTGATGCCGTCGTCGGTCAGCTCCCATACCAACTTCTTCTCCTTCAGGGATCTAATGATGGTGTAGAGGTCGTTCCTTCGTATGTCCAAGGCCTGCAGGATATCCTTCCGGGTTATCCCAGGCCTTCCTCCGATAACGGTGTAAACCCTCCTCTCCATCGATGAAAGTTCCCGTCCATTTGATCCATTTGACCGGAAACCGGAGAAGAGGTCTGGAACGTAGCATCTGTTCTTCCCCCTCTTGATCATCTTGATCCTCTCCTCGCCGATGAGATACTCAAGATGATACCTGAGGGTTCCTTCGTTCAATCTGAAGGCAGTTTTGATCATGTTGAAAGAGGCTCCAGGATTATCCTTGATATATCCAGCAAGCTCCTCCCTCGTGGGGTTTTCGGTGTTCCGCTCTCCCTTCATTTCATATCACCGATAGGTAGATGTCATTAAATTGGTTTTCATTTCATGTGATGGTTCAGCAATTCACTGAGCTCATCATAGGTTCCTGCGTCGATGTCCCCCTCCCTGTACTGTTCCTCGAGCTTCATCCTGACCCGTTTCGACGCAGGTTCTGTCACGTCGACGGAAGTTGCCTCTGATAGCGCATCATTGATAAGATTGACGGTTCGGAATAGCTGATCGTCCAGATCGTTTGAGGGGGAAGCCGTCTGTTGTGTTTCGAAAATTCCTGCAGGCCGGTTCTCGATCAACCTGCCCGAAGTGATAACATCGGTATCGATCTCAGGGGAGTGTGGGCCTAAGGGACCTCTCCCGATGCCTCCTCCAGGAGGGAATCCAGGGATCGAGGGGGGAACACTAGATCTCTCGTTTGAGACCCTTTTCCTCCTTCCCAGGATGAAGGCGAACGCCGTGAGGATCAGGAGGATCGCCAGGGTGGCGACCATTATGGCGGGAAGGTTTCCTGCAAGAAGGCCCTCATCCCTCTCACCTGAGGCTGATCTCGACGTTATCTCGATATCCCTTGAGACCTCGAAGGTGATCTCATTGTTGGAATTCCTCCCGATCAGGGTCAGCCTGTATGTGCCCGCGGGAAGGTCCAGGTCGACATGCTCTCCCTCCCCCACAACACCGTAACCGACGACGTACCACTCGAAGTATACGTATTCTCCAGATTCCACCAGCTCATCGGGAACCGAGAAGTGCTGCGGCCCCCCCTCCTCGTAAGGTTCTTCCTGAATGATGATCTCGGGAGACATGACCCGGGGCCTATCATCATCTGTGGAATTGTCATCCGGCTCCTCTGACGTTGAGTTGTCATCGGGCTCTTCGGAGGTGGAATTGTCATCCGGCTCCTCCGACGTTGAGTTGTCATCCGGCTCTTCTGATGTGGAATTGTCATCCGGCTCCTCCGACGTTGAGTTGTCATCGGGCTCCTCTGATGTTGAGTTATCATCCGGCTCCTCCGACGTTGAGTTGTCATCGGGCTCCTCTGATGTTGAGTTATCATCGGGCTCGTTCCATGAAGGGGCTGATGAATCATCTCCATAGAAAGGTACGCCATCGGGGACAATATTGTATATGCCCCTGTCCCAGAGATCCCAGGAGAGGTCTGATGGGCTGCTCGAGACAGAATAGGTTAGAGGATAGTTATCCTTCTCCGATGAGCCTCCATCGAGTTGATAGGGCAGGTCCACCACCTTATCAGAATTGCTGTCTGGTGTGGTCCAGTCATTCCAGTAGTTGCCAAAAACCCCATTGTCCCAGCTGTTCTTGGTATTTGCGTCATATCCCTGAGCCGTTCCGTTGCCGTTATCGATAAAGTCGTTCCTTTCTATCTTCACAACGATGCAGTCATCGGAGATCCTGACCCCATACTCGGTGTTGTTCTCGATCAGATTTCCGTCGATGAAGGTTCCGGTTCCATAGATCCCGTGGGTTAGGTTTATTCCGCAATTATCGTTATCGCGTATGGTATTGTTCAGAATGAGATTTGGCCCTTCCGCACTGCTCAT
>JAUVLN010000095.1 GCA_030600725.1 Thermoplasmatota archaeon
CTGGATTTACAGCGGCAGGACTTGGTGGATATGGACTTTGCGGTATTAAGCACGCTCATCCGTCTGCAACTGCCTTATATCCAGTTCCTGTTCGTCAGGTCACGGTTTTGCTATCGCTTCCTTCAGACATCACCTCACGATAATGCCCTTGCGAGTCGCTAGTACTTCGCCTCCACCAGGCTGTACAGGGGACTTGCACCCCCAAGATACCAGACATGCCCGGCACACCACAAATGGTATGGTTGGCACTTGCCAACCATACATGGTGTCGGGGACGGGGTTCGAACCCGCGACCTCCGGATATCTCCGGTACCTGGGAGCAAACAATTGCTTTTGCCCCGAAAGGGCCCCTATGAGTCCGGCGCTCCACCAGGCTGAGCCACCCCGACGAAAAGCAAGGAAACAGCTCAGGCGAGGCAGATTATCATTCCCTTTTACTTAAAGGTTTTCGGACACCCACATCCTTGAACGTATATCAAAATTCCCATAAGTATCAATGGCATTGATGATTTTACCAATAAAAGTGTCAATGGCATTGACAATTTATTTAACCGTGGTCTTCCATTCATAACCATGGACTCAAGGGCCCTGGAGGAAATGATCAAAGAACAGATGAAGCAGTTCATGGAGATCGATGAGAATATAATTGAACGAGAGGTCCTTGAAAAAATTGGCGACCTGAAACGATCCCCCCATATAGTCATCATAAGCGGTTTGAGAAGATCGGGGAAATCAACTCTTTTAAAATTGATCAGGGAACGTCACTACCCGGATGAACCAGTTTACTACTTCAATTTCGAGGATGAACGATTGCTCTCATTTGGACACAACGATTTCCAACTCCTTCTGGAGACCATGATAAAGCTGGCAGGAATATCAAATGTGATGTTCCTCGACGAGGTTCAAAATATCAAAGGCTGGGAGGTATTCGTCAGGAGAATGCACGATTCGGGAATGAAGATGTACATCACAGGGTCCAATTCATCGATGTTGAGCCGGGAGCTTGGAACCAGGCTCACTGGCAGATACGTACCAATTGAACTGTTTCCATTCTCATTTGGAGAATACCTGAAGATAAAAAAGATCGAACATGAAGATCTCCTTGACATGGAGACAAGAGCTGGTGTAAAAAAGGGGTTCGAACAGTACATGATCGACGGTGGAATTCCTGAATTTGTGAGGTTTGAAAGGAAAGAATTCCTTCGATCGCTGATGGACACCGTCCTCTATCGGGATATCATCACCAGATACAACATAACGGAGGAGACGGCCTTCCGGGAGATGGTGCTCTACCTCTTCTCCAACTACGGCAATGAGCTCAATTCAACCAGGTTAAAAAGGGACCTTGGCCTGGGAAGCGAGAATACGGTAAAAAAATTCGTATCCTATCTATCCGACGCTTACCTTCTGTATACCATACATAAATACGATCCCTCGGCCAGAAAGCAGATCTATTCAAGAAAGAAGATATACATCTCTGATTCGGGATTTATAGAAACAACATCCTTTCGATTTTCAAAGAACCTCGGAAAGTTACTGGAAAACATCGTGTTTCTGGAGCTGAAAAGGAGAGGCCTTGATATCTATTATCATCGGAACGGGTCCGAATGTGATTTCCTGATACGTGAGGGTCCCTCCATCACCAATGCGATCCAGGTGACCGTTGACCTGGGAGATCATAAGAAAAGGGGATATTCCGGGCTTCTTGAAGCAATGAGAGCCTTTAACGTGAAGAGAGGAACGATCATCACAAAGGATAGAAGAAACACCGAGAATATCGAAGGATATAACATAGAGACCATACCGATATGGGAATGGATACTGGACGATAACCAATGACACACGAAAAATATGTATAAACATGTCCCCACTACCTCCAGTGTGAAGCTCTATCCGCTCATCATCGCCATCATCGCAACGATCCTCACCATCGGCTGCCTGGAGAACGTGGACCAGCTCCTGGACCCCGACCTCATTATCACCGTCGAGGAAACCTGGACCCAAAGCGAAACCGATGACGGCAAGGTCCCCCTATCGGACCACGAATGGTTCCATATAAGGATCAACATAACCAACAACAACGACGAAGGTCCCCATCCCGTAGACGTATACCAGTTCTTCGCAAGGACGGGGGACGATTGGATATGGTGCAGGGGGCCCCCAGGCGATGAGACGATGATAGAACCAGGCGAGACCCTGGAGATGACCATCTATTTCGAGGTGGAGATCGACGAGAGACCCACGGAGCTCGAATACAGGAGAACGGTCTCCGATCCGATCTCTGCTCCCATACCGGTTTAACGGAACGCCGGAGGGGCCCGCCTTCTATCCTGACCCCTGCTCTCGTATCTGGCGGGAGGCCTATCCGTAACACGGGGCCTGCCCCGATCAACACCAACTTGCCTCCCCGCCCTTTCAGGACCCCTGGGGTCTCCCCGCCTATCGGATATCCTCCTATCTCCCCTGGCACCCAGGCCCTGCCGGATGTTCTGCCTCCTTGCACCATCACGACCCTCCTGCCTGATGTTGTACCTCCTTGCACCACCAACGCCCATCAGGGACTCCTCTCCGGTGGATTCACCCCCTCCAGACCTGTAGATGTAGAACCCGAACAACACCAGGGCAAGGGCGATCATTATCACTACAATAAAGGCCAATACCATCAGGGGCGACCCCTCCTCATCCCTCTCCACATACGACACCTCCCCAAGCGACTCCTGGAACAGGGTCGTCCCCAGTTTCGACACCTCCAGCCCCACCTCCTCATCCACCACATCCTTCTCGATACTGAACTTGATCTCGATGGGAGTCCCCTTCTCCAGATCATGCGAATTCGAATATCTGGTCGACCCGAGAAGGAAGAGCTTGACATCGACGTCAGGGACCATTTGAGGACCCGTGAAATTCACCCTCACCACGTACATGTTCTCCTCATCGGGATCCTCCATCATCTCGGCTATGATGTCCCCCTCAATGGAGCCGATATCCAGGGAATAGTATATCGATGAGATGACATTTCCATCGTATTTCGCATCGATCTGCAGGTTGTATCTGCCAACCTCCGCATCGGAACTCACGGTTATCAGGAGGTTTGCACTCCCGCTGGGCAGTATAGGCGTGTCGCAGTTTGCAAATACCCCAGCCGGTACGTTCTTCACCTCCAGGTCGATCATGTCCAGGAATTCAGCGCCCACTACGGATATACTGGACGCAAGTACCGTTGGTATCTCCCTGTAGGCAAATCCGGATGTGTACGTCAACTGCAGGGAGACCTCCTCCACATCCGGGATCATAACCAGATCGAACTCCTCCCTGACCCTGATCCCCGCGACGGTAACGTTGATCCCCACGGTTTTTATGATCCTCTGCGTTACCTGTCCGATCGATACCATCGTGATATCAACCTCGATGGGCTCATGGTTCGTGATCGTCAGGTCGGTGGATACCTGAAACGTCATGCCCTCCACATCATCCAGCTCCACGAGCACCGGCCCACCGACGAAACCCTTCGGAATAACCTCGAAGGATGCGTATTCCGTCCCTCCGGAGACTATCCGGACCTCACCGAATTCAACGTTGAGCTCAACATCGTCATGCTCGAAATAAAGCATCTCCACCCATCCCTGGAATGAGGCGATTATCACCTCATTTCCTGGTCTCCCCGGTATAAGATCACCCGTCTCCACCCCCGCGATCTCCAGCCTGACATCGCTGAACTCGGTCGACCAGGCCAGGTCGGATATCACCTCTCCATCAACGTCCAACACCTGGTTGACCTTGTTGTAATAGCCTGAGATCATACACTCCTCGCCGTCGTTCAGCGGGTTGAACTCTCCAACCGCCATACCCTCCAGGGGATACGATCCACCCGTGGTAACGTCATGGGTCTGGAATATCAGCCTGCTCTCCCACGCGCCGGCCTCCTCCCATATCATGGTGCAGTTGCCGTTGAAATCAACTGCAATTATCTCGTTCCCATCGTGCATGGACCATATGTCGCCTACCCTGATGTTGGCGATGAGATCCTCCGAATTGGTATAGATCTTCTTCCTCGCCCATGTGGACCCGTCGTGGTGGATCTGCACAACGGAGGATTCGGTCCTCCCCTCCCCGCCCTCCAACCAGTTCTTGGTGGTAATGTAGATCTCCGCTCCTGCCACCGTGCTGTCCGCATCGGAATGGGTTATCGACCTCACGGCCCCGTCGGTTATGATCTCGGTCATGACCCAATCGGCGCCATCCCTGGCTATGTACCGTAGGTTCCAGTCCTCCGGGTCCTTGTCGGATGCGAATAGTATCTCCATTCCGGGGGCGTCATCCACGTCGGCAAGTGCCATGTTTATGATCCTGTGAGGGCTCCTGTAGATGACATCGGAGACCCACTCCCCCTCCTCGTAATAGATCATCGTTATATTCCTGGAATAACCCCCCACCACCATCTCCAGGCCCTCCCTCTCGGGAAGGAGATCCCAGATCTTTACCTCGAAGAGGGACATGGCTCCCGGGTCCTCCCATATGGTCCTTGAGGAGAAGCCGCCCTCTCCGTCAGGGTCGAGCAGGAACAGGACCCCCTTGAAATCGCAGACGGCGATCTCCACCTCACCATCACCATCCACGTCACCGATGTCCATTCCACCGGACAGGGATCTGGATGTGGATTCGTATATTCTCTCGGACCCGAAATAGCCGGCCTGAGCACCCCTGGTCTCGGATCCACCCGCAAACGTGATCGGAGCCGCTCCGATCACCAGGAAGGAGATCAGAGCCAGCGCAAAAAGGAACCTTGATCCATACATGATGGTAGATGGACTCCTACCTATTTTTAATATTTCGGGTACACCTTCAGAATGTCACACCGTTCCACACTGTACCGTAAAGGTTTAATTATACTGGTATTGATGTTTATAGGCCAAAACGTAACTGATGGCACTATTATGCGTTTTGGCCATATAGATTGCGAACATATTATTAAAAGGAGGGAACTCAATAAAAATAAAATTTAGTCCTTTTAAGAATGTTAGAGGAAACGCAGCCCGAAGGGACCGATTCCTCGTGATCGATTATAAGTAAAAGATATCATGTTCGCAACTATCACCACAACGGAGGGCTTCTGATCTACGACTGGAAAGGACCCGATATAGAGATCAAGACGATCCGGGGCAAGGATAGAACACCGCTATCGATAGCCATCCTCATACTGTCAGTACTGATCCTCCTGTCGGGCTGCTTCACTGCAGTGTACAGGGATGATCAGAACAGCAAGGAGGTGGAGCTGGACAGATCATCCGAACTTTTCATCGACACCGTAAACGACCTCTTCTCCGGGGAGTCCGGTTATTTCTCCCTGACATTGTTCCTATCCGGACCGGAGATCGATGAGGACATACCGGGCCGTGATGGCAGGGACTTCAAGATCATACTCACCGTCATTGACCACGCCCCGATTGAGATGGAATACGGGGACGGGGACGGCCGCGATTTGGCAAGGATGACCGATATCGTCGCAGTTGACATGGGGGACGGTTCGGTCCGTCCTGGCCTGCTGGAGGTGATCCTGTATGAAGCATGAGGACCTGAGGGAGAGCGGACGTCGGATGGGGTTCTCACTTGACATAAGGATCATATCGGCGGTGAGCGTGTCCATTGCGGTCATGGGGATATTGATCGGGGGCCTCCTCCCGACCCTCATGGAGGAGGATCACACCCCATCCACAACGAGCTGGGAGAGACGGCTGGACACCTATCTCCTGCTCTCAATGGACGGTATCGAATACAACGGGACATCCTACGAGGAGCTTGAAATGATAACCGTGTTCTCACTGATGATCATGGATGAGGTGGACCTGTTCGATGAGACGCTGGACAGGGCCTACGATATGCTGTCATTCACATTTCCGGAGGCCTCATCATACAAACTGACCATATCCAGGGGAACCGGCTGGGATATGGAGTATGGACCTCTTGTGATGCACAGGACGGGATCTGCTGAAGATGAACCGATATCGTTCGGGAAGGAGGTTCTGGTGGTGAGCGGCACGACCACGTCAAGAACGCTTCTGTTCGAGATGGAGATCTGGGGGGTGTGATTTGGTAAACGACGTTTCCAGACAGGCTGCAGCTGTTTCCATCATCCTGGCGGTCGTATTCGCCGGTATCACCTACCTCACCATTCAGGGGGACGACGATAGCGATATAATAACGATAAACCTCTCAGATCTGGAACTGGAGCTCAGGGGGTTGACAGGGGAGATGCTTCAGGGAAGGTCCGCAGAGGAGGAGAACCTCACCTCTGACCTGATGGAGGAGATCACCAAGCATATTTTCTTAAGTGAGATCAAGGGGGTCGGATCCCTGGCCATGGAGGAGATCGAAGTTACAGTAATACCCACCACCATAGCAGTGGATATCCCCACCCAGGCGCCGTTATTCAAGGACAGCAGGGGGATCACGGTCCTCAACTCGCTGATGTACGGGTCATCAGGGCCCAGCCCCATGATCCCCGGAACGTCGGCAGATGTGGAGATATCCCTCAAGGCCATTGATCAGGATGGAAAGACACACTCCAGGAGGATCTCTTTTTCGGTCACATCATACGATCCGGAGGATTCCATGGAGGCGCTACTCGACTCCATCGAGATCGACGTGAACGGCTGGAGCTCGGGCCTGGCCAGGGACGTCGAGTACATGCTCAACACCCTCGCACGCGCCAGGACCACCCGGGGCATAGGCACTGGCCCGATGGATGTCCCCAGGAACGTACTCAACGAGGGCGACGTGGAGCTCGCCCTGAACATAGCAGTTGCGGTCAGGATAGCCAGATGGACCGGTCAGTACCCCGACAGCCTGGTCGAGAACATCGACGATTACTTCTCCGATCAGAGATACCAGACGACGATGAACCCAACGGGGTTCAGGCCGTGGGGCGAGGCCGAGAAGCGGAACTTCGCCAGGTATTCCAGCTCCCGTCCCCCGGAGACATGGGGGTCCAGAAAGGTCTCCGATCTCCTCGACGACATACTCTATGCCGGGCACGGGGACATCGCCGATATCATGTTCAACTACCTCTATCTGGACGGTATCAACGAGGACCTTCACATCCAGAACCCGCTGGATGAGAAGGGGCCTCTGGAGATATCCATGATGAGCAATCCCAGGCAGCAGTACGATACGGTGGAACCTTACTCCCTGGCTCATCACGTATCCTTCCCCTCACAGGAAGGCATCCGTATCGCAACCACAAGCGATCTCACATCGAACGATCAAGGGGGGTATATAATGTTGCCAGAGTTTGATCTGAGGGAGGGGTACCTTGTCTCGGGAAGGGATTTCATCCTGGAAGGCATCAACGACATGGACGCCTGGTACACGAATGTCGATTACACCAAGACCATGAACTATTACACCGCATACGCCCGGAACACAAGCGCCGTAAATACATCCGGGACCTCGACCGGCAATAGATCCTCACCAGAGGATACGACGGAGACAAGATGCGGGACCATCAAGCCACCCCCGCCTCCACCCGACCATGACTGGCGTCTTCAGTGGGACCTGAACATCGCCGGTGAGATGACACTGGACGGCACCGTCTCCGGGTGGGGCGGCAACATCCCCCATTCAGAGGAT
>JAUVLN010000021.1 GCA_030600725.1 Thermoplasmatota archaeon
AGTCCCCACTCTGATAAGGTGGAATATGGCTCCGTTTCGCCATGGGATGTGATGAGGGCACTTTATTGGCGCCCCTCACATCTTTTCCGGGGCGTCGATCCCCAGGGCCCATAGACCCTTGCCAAGCACCCTCCGCGTCATCTCGACAAGTGCTATCCTCGCCCATCTTCTCTCCGGGTCCTCCTCGGAGATCACAGGGCAGTCCCGGTAGAACTCGTTGAATGAGGATGCACAGTCCACCAGGTAGTTCGCCATCAGATGGGGTTTGTTCTCCGTGGCACACATCCTGACCATCCCTGGGAATCGGGACAGGGTCTTGACAAGCCCCTTTTCGGACCCCTCCACAAGTTTGCCCCAGTCTATCTCTCCCTTTTCCATCTCCGCCCTGGAGAGGATCGAGCAGGCCCTGGCGTGGGAATACTGGATGAAAGGCGCGGAGGACCCCTCGAAGCTGAGGGCATCCTCCCATCTGAATGTCATCTTCTTCTCCGCCTGGACCTTGATCACGTTGAAGCGGAGGGCACCTATGCCCACGGTCCTGGATATCCCCTCCACCTCACTATCGGAGAGGTCGTCGCGTCTCTTGAGGACCTCCGCCCTGGCGCGGTCCACCGCGTCATCCAGCAGATCGTCCAGGTAAACGACCAATCCCCTCCTGGTCGACATCTTCCCCTCCGGAAGGGATACGAACGAGTAGAATACGACCTCCGGGAACCTCTCGGACCCCACCTCCTTCAGCGCCAGCTTCAGCAGTGTGGATTGATATCTGTGGTCCTCGCCGAGGACGTTGACCGCACGGGTGCACCTGTCAAGCTTCCATTTATGATATGCCAGATCCCGTGTGGTGTAGAGGGCGGACCCATCCGACCTGGTGAAGACGAACCTCTTCTTGAACCTGTCATCCCCGCCTCCTTTGATGATATCCTCCAGGTCAAGGTATTTCGCCCCATCCTCATCACGGCAGAGCGGGCTCCGGGATAGTTTTACGATCACATCCGTCAGGGACCCATCCTCGACGACCTTTGATTCGTACACGAAGCTGTCAAGGAAAACGTTGAGCCTTCCCAGCGACTCCTTCATCCCCTCGAGAACGAGATCGCATGCAGTGCGAACCTCCCGGGCCCTGACGACATTGGAGTCCGGATCGGATATGATCCGGTCATGATCGCCCACCGCCACCGCCTCCTCGTACCTCTTGAGCATGGAGTTGATCTCCTGCTGGACCTTTTCCTCCGCTTCCATCCTCCCATTGGCAGCCTGATAGAACCTCACCAGATCGTGGTCCCGTTTGTCCCTCTCGGAGGGTGGCACCTCATCCTCGGGTATGTTTGCGAGCCCCCAGACGAGTATCATCACCTGTTTGCCCATGTCATTGATCCAGTACTGGGCCTCCACGTCGTGGCCCGCACACCTCATAAGCCGGACCAGCGAGTCCCCTATGATCGGATTTCTCGCCCTTCCCACATGGAATGGCCCGTTGGGATTGGCCGATGTGTGCTCCACGATGAGCTTCTCGCCCGCCCTTTTATTCTCCGAGATATCCTCCCCGAGCTCCCACAGGTGGGATGCGCAATCCCGAACGTACCGCTCATCGTCGAAGATGCAGTTCAGATAGCCTCCCTGGGAGGAGAGGGACCACCTCGGGTCAACCGCCATCTCCTTTTCGATCCTCCTGGAGATATCATCCGGCCTTTCCTCCAGCTCTTTGGCCAGGGGAAAGCATACAAGACATCGATCTGCCTCCCCGGACCTGGGCGCCTCTATGATCGGATCGCCTGTTATGCCCAATCGGGCAAATACATCCACAACCGCTTTTTGAAAGGAATCGGAGTATTCCTGGGACGGGTCCATGATAGGGTGTACAAAAAAGGGATGTTTAAAACTATCCCTCGAATCCCAACAAACGGAGACCCCTCTCCCCCTCAAAAGGTTTTTCTATGCCCGCAAGAATGTACGTGGCGAAGGTGAGCAAGGGATATGACCGTACAGGTGGAACCGGGCAGCATCTCCGAGGAGATGATATTTCGGCTCAGGGCCAAGATGGACGATTACGCCTACAGCCGGATAGAGGAGGGAAATACCACCGCAATTGCATTCCGGGTACCCGGTGAAGGGGTGGATATGCTGAACTCCCTGGAGTACCTCTCCGAATTCCTCTCCGTGAAATCGCTAACGGGCGTGGACCTGATCGTGACGGTTTCCGACAGGTCATATGAGATGACGCCCGCATCCGTGATCGCTCCCAAACTGGAGTTGAAGAAGGCGGAGGACCAGACTCTGATAGAGGAGCTCAGGGAGAGGATGGATAAAGAAAGCGACCCGATAATATTCACCACCGAGAACGATATCCTTGAGCTTTACAGGGCCGCGATCTGGGTGGGCGGCTCCATAAACAGGTCCGATTCGGTGGTGGGGCTGGACCTTTTAAGGGTGAACCTATCCCCGAAGGGAAAACTCGTCTACCTAATATTCGACGACGGATACAGGAAAATGAGCAGGATGGAGTTCGAGAGGCTCGTGGATGGGTCCCTTTCAAAACTGCGAGAGGGCCCCAAACTTGCCCGGGACCAGGATCACCATCACAAGATGGATGCCTCCATCACCCCTTTGAGCGAGGCACCCGGCCCCAAGAGGCCATCAATGGCATTCCCATCGAGACGGTCGGGGGACGCACCTCTGAAGGATCTGGGACCGAACGGGGTCATGAGGGATTTCGTCAAGCAGATGTCAGCGATGGGTTACAGGGAGGATGTGAAATTCTCCAGACATGACGCCCATCAGGTCTTCCTCATCAACCTATCCGGGCCGGCCGTTTTCTTCAAGTATCTCGTGGATGGGGCCGATCTGGGATCGTTCACCAGGGTTCTGAAACACAGGTCAGATGCCATCGGCGTTCTGGTTACCGACGAGTGGGACCCGGGTATTGAGGCCGTTTCGAGGATCAACGGTTTCCTCTACCTGGATTCATCCAGGTCCCACAGGGCGAAAGAGGTCCTGAAGGAAGTGATCGCCGGGGGTGGATAGGTCTGTCCCGCATTTCCATCGGATGTTCCTCCCTGGACGACCTGATCGGCGGTGGGATCGAGAGCTCGGCGATCACACAGCTCTTTGGGGAGGGGGGATCGGGTAAGACCAACATCTGTCTTCAGCTGACAAGGAACGTCGTCCTCTCCGGCCACAAGGTGATCTACATCGACACGGAGGGCGTCTCCATGGAGCGTTTCATCCAGATATGCGGTGGGGACGAGGATCACAAGAGGATATCGAGGGAGGTCCTTTTCTTCCAGTCCATGAACAGCGATCAGCTTCAGGAGTCGATAACCAACACGGTGAAGCTGGCGTCGAAGGACCTTCATATCGGCCTGGTCGTTGTGGACAGCGCCACGATCTTCTACAGGTTGAACCTCGGGACCAAGAGGTTCGAGGAGAACCGGAGGGAGATCGCCAAGGTCCTGATGGACCTGATGGGTATCGCGAGGAAGCAGGATATCCCCATCCTTATCACGACGCAGGTGTACGGGGGGTCCGCGGAAGGCGAGGTTATGCCGATCGGCGGATACTCCCTTGCCCACAACTGCAAGGCGATCCTGAGGCTGGAGAAATTGGGGGAGAGGGGGAGGAGGAGGGCGACCCTGATAAAACATCGGTCGATGCCCTCCGGGGGCACTGCAGATTTTCAATTGACGGGCGGGGGCATCGAGGATGTCGTCGATGATGAAATATTCTGAACCGATCATGGCAACTATTGGAATATATTCAGTCTCCACATAATAATTTAATCGCAATTGTTATTAGATAGTTAGAACGATGTTCCTGCAAATAAATATATTAACTTCATCGGTTATCGTTAATGGAAGCAATCCGATCCGACTCGGACCTTGACATTTGAGAAGAAATAGGGGGAAAACTTATGACTTCGAATATAGGAAAAGGTATGTTTAATGACCATGGATCAATGGGCGCTTTACACAGAAAGGTACTTGCTGTATCTATCCTGTTTATAATGATAGCAGCGGGATTTTTGATGATGGCTCCCGGTGAGGTAAAAGCTGACACGCAGCCCGGAGGCACTCTTATCAATGATGCCTCGGCTCTTGCAAAATCGAGCAACTGGTGGAGGTTGGCCGACCCCGAATTCCTTCAATTCAAGATACCCACCGAGGATGATGCGTACACCGCCGTCTGTATTCAGAACATGCTTGCTGGTGAGGATTACGATCTCTTCCTCTATTCCGACTACGAGATGACCCAGCAGATCGGATCATCCACCATGGGGAGCAACGAGTATGATATTGTTGTGATAGATGGGCACACATATGGTGGCGGATTCAAGTACGGAAAGGTGTTCAGGTTCTCCGGAACCAGCTGGAGCTCCGGAATCAGGATAGAGTCTGACTATCACAAGGATGCCGACGACCTCTACAACGGAGGGGATCCCGACTACGACGGGCCGCTGGAGGTGGGGAGGTACCAGTATTCCGAGTTCGAGGAACATCCATCGGGCTATTCCGGTTCACTTGATGAGGAGGAGCCCATGATCAACATGTACGATATCTACCTGGATGCGGGCGGCTCCTACGACTTCGATATCACCTCCGTTCCAGGGAGTATGATCCTCAATTCCTACCTCTTCAAGGGATCGGGCAACCTGGATAACGTGCTCGCCTCAGATGATTCCACTGGCGTCGGCGACTCCCTGTCATTCTCGTATCAACCGGATTCCTCCGGATGGTATGGCCTCCTCGTTCTTGATGAGAACAGGGCCTCAAGCACATTGAACAATTATACCATGCTTATCTCGTCGGAGTTCGATATGAGCGCCACCCCCACATCGAAACTGATAGCCCCGAATATGACCGCATCGTACAAGATCGATGTGGAATCGCTCGGGATCACCAAACCCATCGACCTCTCCTACAGCTGGTGGGGCGGATCTTCGAACATCTCAACACCAAGCGGAGCGGTGGCCGGGCTTAGCGGGTATTCCGTGACCCCCGGCGGGGTCTCGACCAAGTCGGTGTACCTCAATGTATCGACCACATCTTCGATGTCGGCGGGCACATACAAGCTGAGGGTATGGGGAAATGATACAGGACACGGCGCATCGGGCAACACCGATTTCGTGGAGGTCAAATTGGTCGTTTCAACGGATCCGGACTTTTTTCTATCCTCCACTCCGGACATGAACCAGACCAATCCAGGAGGCAGTACAAAGTACACCGTCTCCATTGATACCATCAACAATTTCAACGACAATGTCACCCTGTCGGCGACCACATCCCCGGCTTCCACGGGATTGACGTTCTCATTCAGCCCCTTGCAGATAAACACATCTGTCAGTGAATCGGTTCTAACGGTATCCGCAACCAAGACGATCTCACCGGGCACCTACAGCCTCTCGATAAAGGGTACCAACGGGACGATCGACAGATACGCAAACGGCTCCCAGCTGAGGATCTATGATCCCATCGAGATGGAGCTGATAGGGCCCACCAGGGGTGAGATCGTTTCCGGGGTGTACACCTTCAAGGTGAAGGCGGGGACCCCCACAACGGTCAAGGAGGTGGATATCGCCTTCGGGGGTACGATGTCCTCTCTGGGCACTCTGAAGATGTATTACAATTCGGGGAACGGGTTCTGGGAGAGGCAGGTGAATACCTATTCATTCAACGATGGGGCCTGCTCGATAAATATCACGGCCAAAGAACTTGGCGGAGGGGTGACATATTATCCGATATTCAATTTCACCCTCTCCAACTCCGCACCCAATCCCATAATCAACTATCCGATGGACATGTCGTACGTGACGGGCAGTTACATGGGGATCTCGGTGAACACCTCCTCCCACGTGATAAGTGCCAGGTTCAGGATAGATAACAACGCATGGACCAGCATGGCAAGGAGCGGAAATACCTGGACGGGTTCGTGGGATACGACCCAGATCACCGACGGCCAGCACACGTTGACCATCGAGGCCAAGGACAGCGCAGGCCTCACCGGAGAATCATCCATCACCATATTCGTGGACAATAACCGGCCTACATGTAATATCAACTCCCCTATCGACGGTCAGTATCTGGGGGGGGATCATACCTTCAGGGTAGTGGCCACCGACACGGTGGCAGTAGACCACGTGAACGTGACGGTATTCGGGAGCACGATCACTGTGCCATACAATCCGATAACCTCCTCCTATGAATATACGGTTTCCACGACCACCCGTGCGGACGGCACGTATACGGTTCTTGCAACGGCATACGACAAAGTGGGCCTGACCAAGGCCAGTACGCTGATATCTTTCAATATCGACAACAACGAGCCCTCACTGAGCATAAACACTCCCGGGGACGGGGAGATCATCGGCGGCACATATACCATGGGGGCCACATCGTCCGACCTGTTCCTCCACAAGGTGGAATACCGGATAGATTCGGGAGGCTGGGCGAACTTGACGGGTGCGGACCCCACCTGGTCGGTCCCGGTGGATACGACCCTCCTTCAGGACGGTGGGCACATCCTGTATGTGAGGTCGACAGACAACGCGTCTCACGTGACCGAGCAGTCGGTGGATTTCATAGTGGACAACACCGCCCCCGTGTGCAATATGGTCTCCCCGTTCGACGGACAGTTCGTGGAGGGCGTATACAACTTCAAGGTTTCAGCTTCGGATTTCGTGGGCATCGACAGGGTACTGCTGAACGTGTTCTCGAGTTCCGCCCAGACCACCCTGAACAGGCAGACGGGCTACTATGAGTATTCGTACAATACCATGATAATCACGGATGGAACCTACACCATCACGGCGAGCGCCTACGACCTGTCCGGGAAGCTGACGAACACGACGTCGATATCCTTCAAGGTTGACAACCTTCTGCCGGAGATGACCATAAACGGGATACAGACGGGAGATTATGTGGAGGGACAGGTGGACCTCAACGTTACCGCTCAGGATACATTCCTTCTTGATGTCAGGTATTCGGTTGACGGAGGCACCTGGATCCCCATTGGAACCACATGGGATACGGCCCTGCTTCTCGACGGCACCCACACGCTCAACATAATGGCCAGGGACCAGGCCGGCCACTCATCGACACAGTCGCTGTCCCTTATCGTGGACAACTCCATACCGGTCTGTGCGGTCAACAGCCCCTCGCCGTCGGAGTACATCGAGGGGGCCTACGACTTCAGGATGTCCGCATCGGACCCGGTCGGCATCGAGAGCGTATACCTCAACGTGTTCGGGAACCGCTTCCTTGCGATATATTCGGCCTCGTCCGGATATTACGAATTCACAACAGACACCTCGCTGATCTCCGATGGCCACCATAACTGCACTGCAACCGTGACCGATCTCAGCGGGAAGGTCAACACGTCCATCCTGATAACGTTCCAGGTGGACAACAACGCCCCGGTTCTGAGGGTGGTGGATCCACTCCCCGGCGATTTCATCGAGGGGATGTTCACGGTCTCCGTGAACGCAACCGACGTATTCCTCAACAGGACGGAGTACGATATCGATGGGACCGGCTGGGTCGATGTGAGCGTTGTTCTGAACACCTCCATATTCGGCGACGGAAGCCATATCCTATCCCTCAGGTCCATAGATGAGGCCGGCCACACGACCACCACATCCATGTCGGTCGTCATAGACAATTACGATCCGGTCGGGGCCATATCATATCCGGCCATAGATGGATATATCACCCAGAGCACCCCGATGTTCCAGGTGGTCGCCTCGGACCTTGTGGGCGTGGATAAGGTGGAGATCGACCTGACCTTTGAAGGCTTTGACGGTCCACTGCCGATGAGCTACAACTCGGGCACCGGTTACTGGGAGTTCAGGACCGACGTATCACTGATACCGGATGGGAGCTACAATATCAGCATTACGGTAACCGACCTATCCGGGAAATATATCGAACTAGGGCCCAGGCCCTTCAACATCGATCTGCACAGACCGGAGGTAGTGGTGAACAACCTGGGTAACGGGGACATACTCTCGGAGCTCGCCCAGCTGAACATATTCTCGAGGGATACGTTCCTGAAGACCATACAGTACAAGGTGGATGAGAACGAGCCATCACTGCTGAGCTATACGATGGAGGGTGACTGGGCCAACGCCACATTCCTGTTGGACACCACCTCCTTTTCCGACGGTAAGCACCAGATCACGATAATGGCCGCCGATGAAGCCGGATGGATGACGGAGGTACTATTCGAGATATATGTTGACAACGAGGACCCGACCTGTACGATCACCTCTCCCGTGGAGGGTGAATTCGTGGAGGGAGTTCTCAATATCAGGGTCACCGCCTTCGATATCGTCGGCATCGATTATGTGATGATCAGGGTATACGACCTCGAGGCAAGGGTCCCATACAATGCACAGACGGGGTACTACGAGTACTCCTCGAACACCATCACGTGGGGGGCGGGGGAGGACGGCATCAGGAACGTCACCGCCATCGCATATGATCTGACCGGAAAATCCCACACATACGGGCCCATTGATTTCAACGTGGACAACAGGGCTCCGTCGATAAGCATCAACTCCCCGCTGGAGGGAGAGGTCGTGTCGGGAACCTTCATGTTCGAAGTGTACAACGGCGATGTTTTCGCCAAGGCCACGGAGTACAACATCGACGGTGCCTCATGGCAGGCCGTGACATTGGGATGGGACACCACAAGGGTGGCGGACGGCGCACACAGGGTCACCATCAGGGCAACGGACCTCGCCGGGCACATGACCATGGAGACGATAAACGTGATCGTTGACAACCACGATCCGGAGGTGGAGGTCGCCTCTCCCTCGGGAGATGAGTATGTGGAGGGCGTCTATACTTTCAGGGTCATCGCATTCGACCAGGTCGGGATCGAGAGGGCCGCCATAGATGTGGCAGGCAGGTCGACCCCCATCTCCTACAACATCCAGACAGGCTATTACGAGTTCGTTATGGATACAAGGGGCCTGGATGACGGCACACATACGGTGAACGCCACGGTTATCGACATGGCGGGCAGGAGTGTGACCACATCGACGATCGAGTTCCGGGTGGACAACTCATATCCCTCCCTGACGGTGGAGACGCCCGTCAAGGGGGAGCTGATCTCGGGCCTGTATGCCGTGAGGGCGTATACCGGAGACGTGTTTCCCGGAGCCGTTAGATATGCAATTGACGGCACCACGTGGTACGATGTATCGGTTCCGTGGGATTCCACGCTGGTGGGCGACGGCCCCCACCAGGTCACCATCAAGACCACGGATAAGGCGGGGCACTTAACCTATTTCGCCGTGGACGTGACCGTGGACAACTCCCCGCCGGTCATATCACAGGCCACGATCGCCCCGGGGCAGATATTCTCCGGTGTCCAGACGCTCAGGTTCTATGTTGTCGATGCGATCGGTGTGAGGCAGGTCACGCTCACCATCGATGATGAGAACCCCATTGAGATATTCAAGGGCGAGAGCGGGATGTATTACGAGTACCTCATGAACACCCGGAGGTTCCAGGACGGCAACCACGTGATCCATATCAGAGTGATCGACACGGCCGGGAACGAGGTCAATGATACATACGGCATCAAGACCGATAACACCGGGCCCGAGATATCACTGGATTATTTCTGGATCGAAGGGGATCAGGAGGTAAGGATCGGTGAGGTCAAGGAGGGGACATCCGTCGTATTCAAGGCGACCGTGACGGACCCGTCCAATGTGAGCGTCGTATACATCAACATCGACTCATCGGGATGGAGGGAGATGACCCCCGATTCCAACGCATCGAACGAGGACACCTATCTTCTCTACTGGCCCACGGTCGGTGAGGACTCGGGAGCCCATATATTCCAGATCAAGACCTCGGATACACTGGGCAACGAGAACTCCCGGTCCGGCCTGATCAATGTCAAGAGGGAGATACGGGAAGATAGCTTCGGTGAGAGGTTCGTGGAGGGATTCATAAGTGCCCTTCCGATACTCTGGTTCCTGATATTCGTCGCCCTCATGGTGGCGCTCTTCATCCTGGGATACATGGGCATACTCACCAAGTGGGCAAAGGGCGAGGGAAGGGATGGAGAGGGGAAACCAGAGGAGAAACAGGAAGGGGATGACAGACCCGGGGGAGGCCTCGGGGGAATGTTCAAGGGGAGATTTGCAAGGAAGGATAAAGAGCCCAAGGTCAATACCCTGAAGGATTCCAAAAGCAAGCCCATAAAGCTTCCTGGAACGAAGAGCTCCAATGATGCCGTAGATCAGGATGAGGTAATGGAGTTCGATTGAGGTCCGAAGGCTGCAGCAGGAGCACCTGATGGAGGAGATGTGTGGGATGTACGTTGGAAGGGCAGATAGAAGGAGGGGGAGATTCATCTCCCTCTTGACCGATCGTCTAGTATCGGGCCTCCTGCTCTTATTCATCATCTACGTGGTCGCCGTGGGTATTGTTGGAGGGGACGAGGCGTATACGGGGGGAGGTTATCCTGAGACCAATGCCTACTCGGGATACGACTCGATCTGGAGGGCCGATTCGGGCAATTCACCTTCGAATACCTCCGTGACCTTCACCCTGTCCGGATCGGGGACCAAAGGGATAACGCTAGCACCTCAGGACGTCGTATTCGTCATGGACCATTCGGGTTCCCTGGAAACGGAGGATCCGGGGGTCCTCAGGATCAGGGGTGCCCAGAGGTATGTGGATAACATGGTTGCGCCGTTCGATCGGGCCGCCATCCTCAAGTTCGACACGACCGCTGCGCTGTTCAACCACCTATCCGCAGCGCAGCCCCAGGTGAAGGCGGACCTGGATGCGCTGGCGAAGATCCAGCCCCAGGGCCAGACCAACTTCCAGGCCGCCATATCGCTCATGAACGACGAGCTGATCGTACACGGCATCGACGGTAACCAGAAGATAGGGATCGTGTTCTCGGACGGGGCGCCGGACCCGCCGGAGAAGAACGTCTCACTGGAGACGATGAACGTTACCAGGGACAACGGTATCAAACTCTATACGATAGGCCTGGGGAACAACGTGGATACCGGTTTGATGGGGTGGATGGCAGAATATACCGGAGGGGAGTTCTACTGGGCACACGATGCCCGGGAGCTAGAGGAGATATACCTCAAGATATCCAACCAGTTCTACAACTTCACCGCCGGGAGCAACTGCACCCTTACACTGGATATGTCGGATGATCTCAACTACGTTGACGGGAGCTCGAACATCACCGACGGTTTTTCGGTGAACAGGACCGAGGCCGGAGAGATCTTGACATTCGATATCGGTAGGATCATGATCGATGAGATCTGGTCCGTTCAGTTCCGGATCGAGTCCCCTGACGGCGAAGGGACTACAAGGGTATTCGACGGGTCGAGCGAGTTGAGATATTCGGATTGGAGGGGGGATAACCAGACCGCGGACGCTCCGGACCTGTTCATAACCATCATCAGGGCCCTACCCCCGCCGCTGCCGCCCCCGCCCCCGCCCCCGCCGGCGGTGGCTCCCGCGCCGATACCGCCGCCTCCTTCGGTCCCGGTGGTGGCGCCGTCGGTGAATGTGGCGCCTGTCATTACGGCGACCCCAAACATCACGCCTGTGACCGTCGGGCAGACCGCCACGGTTCCGGTGGAGTACATGCTTGCGGGGCTGGCAACGCTCGGGTTGGCCGAGAGGGCGTCCATCAAGAAAAAGATCATCGAGAAACAGAAGGTATCCGTTGGAGCATAGAATGGATGGATTGAAATGCTTGCTGAAAGGAAAGGAAAGATCGCATTGACCCTGCTGGCCGTCCTCCTCCTGGGGGGTGTGGTGATATCCACACTACCCTCCTATGGAGGGGAATGGTCCTCGAACGTCTTCGAACAGGAGGTGGAGGTGATCAGGATCCCGGATCACACGGTCGACAGGGCACCGTTCAACCTCGAACCGATGGTCATGTACATCTCTTCAAGGTCGGAACAGGTCATCAATGCCGCCGATGTACGGTACACATGGTCCTACGAGGGGACCCAGAGCACGGAAGGTGGGTACACATTCAGCAAACACAACGATACCCACTGGAAAACGACCATCCCCGGTTATCCCGGAGGGTACACGGTACAGTACCACATAGACGCCTTCGACGAGAAGAACCATCCCCTGACCTCGGCCACTTATTCATACAAGGTGGTCCAGAACGGATCCTGGCAGGGGGACGACTTCGACCTCAATATAGACCTCTCCTGGGGCCCCGATAGCCCGAAGGAGGGGGAGAGCGTATTTTTCAATATAACGTCCAGGGACGAGACCGTTAGCATCAAGAGGGCGGACATATTCTCCACGGTTTCGATATCCGGAGAGCCCAGGGACGGTGTGGATTCCTTCTCCCAGGTGACCGCCACCTCCATGAGCTATGAGATGATGCCCTATCCTCTCGAATCCTCCATATCATTCTATATCGAGGCCTATGATGCATATTTCGGCAAGATCAGGTCAAAGACCTATTACTACGAGTATCCCAAGATCCCCGATTACGGCGAGATCATCACCGGAACCCTTTTCGTTTATATCAGCGACGAGGGAAACAACAAGGCAGCGGATGCCACGGTTCGGTTCTACAATGAGACCTACTCCTTCGAGATGGATACGATAGAGGGTTGGGCCATGTCCAACAAGACGGTGAACAAGGGGACGTATCAGGTGGAGGTAGAGTACGATGGTATGTTTTACGATTTCGTAATGAATGTCCCCGACAGGAGCGGGTCCTTTACAACGGATTTCAAGGTGAACCCGAAATCGTACAGGGTGATGGACGAGGAGGAGGATTCCCCGTCGTGGCCGGAAGGCCTGGGAGTGCTTCTTCTCGTTGCGATGACCCTAGGTTCCTTCATGGGGGCCAGGAGGCTGAAGGATTGGAGGGAGAGGCTCAACCAGGAGCGAAAGAAGGCCCGCAGGAGAACGGATGAGAAGGTGGAAACCTGGTGGGAGAAGATCCTTCTGAACAACGAGAAGAAGGACCTGATCATGAGGGCAGGCGCGTTCCTGCTTATCTCCCTTCTGGGATTGTTCTGGGCGCCTTTCTACCCGATATGGTTGATCCTGATACTGGCTGTGTTCGTGACAGCCGTATCCCTGCGTTATCCGTACATATCACTTCTCATCATGGCGGTCCTGGTATCGGCATCCACATCATATCAGTCCACGGAGTTCGGATGGGTGTTCCTGGTGTTCTCGCTGGTCGTTATGATCGGCGGGTTCTTCGACTGGAGGTATGCATACCTGACCTACCTCACCATATTCGCCACTGGTTTAGGTGTAGGGTTGGCGGTCCCCCTGGTGGCCGTGGTGGCGATCTCACTGTTCATGGGAGCGGTGGTATTGATCTCGGCAGGTCTTTTCATGCTTGTGATCGCGCCCTCTGGCAATTTCAGATGGTACTCATGGATCCCCTCCGAGGCTCACGAGAGGAGCTTTGTGACGTTCAGTAGAAGCGCCCCCTCCTCGTGGGCCCCGATCGATCTGGTCAACGTCCTGGGTGACCTTACCTACGTTGACACAGGGATCATCTCCAGGGTTCTGTCCGAGACCATGGGAACCCTCGCCCCCCTCGTTATGCTGCTGGGAGCCGGCGCCGCCATGATAGCCGCCTATATGGTCCTGATGAGATGCGAGGGCGGCAGCGTGAAGAAGGACCCGACGCCGAAGGATTGGGCGAAGAGGCTGATCCCCGGTGGGATCCTCCTTATCATGGGCGTTATCACCTATCTGTGGGCGGATGTGGAATTCACCATCTGGACCGCGGTGGCATTTCTGGGCTTTGTCCCCATCTCGCTGATACCTTTCGGTATCAGGTCGATGGGTGAGGAGGCCCTGCCGATGGAATACAGCATAGAGGAGAGGAAGGCCACCGTTGAAGTGGGGAAGAAGATCTCCGAGATGGTTGGTCTTCAAAGGACCACGTTCGAGGATATAGGCGGCCTTGAGGATGTGAAGAGGGAGATCAGGAACTCACTGATGGTCCCGCTGCTTGAGCCCGAGATGGCCACGAAATACGGGGTTACACCAACCAAGGGGATCCTTCTCTTCGGCCCTCCCGGATGCGGAAAGACGCTGATGCTGAAGGCCGTGGCGTCGGATCTCAACGTGGAGATGATAGGCATCAAGTGCTCCGATGTCATGTCGAAATGGTACGGCGAATCCGAGAACCTGATATCGTCTCTGTTCGAGGAGGCACGTGCGCGGTCCCCCTGTATACTGTTTTTGGACGAGGTTGACTCCATTGCCAAGAGGAGGGACTTCTACTCCACGGATGACGTGACCCCCAGGGTCCTGTCGATAATGCTATCGGAGATGGACGGGATGGACGGGGCGGAGGGCGTGATAGTCGTTGCTACGACCAACATGCCGGACCTCGTAGACCCCGCCCTGATGAGGCCCGGCAGGTTCGACAAGGTGATATACGTGCCCCCGCCGGATAAGGTGTCGAGGGGCGAGATATTGAAGGTACACATTAAGGGCAAGTTCACGGCGGAGGAGATAGATGCAGATAGCGTGGGCAGGGAGACCAGAGGTTTCTCTGGCGCGGACATAGCAAACCTCGTCCGGGAGACCTCTGCGGTGATGATGGAGAAGGCCCTGGAGACCAGGAAACCACAGCCGATCGCAACAGAGGACCTGCTCGACATGGTGAAGGATATCAAGCCGTCGGT
>JAUVLN010000225.1 GCA_030600725.1 Thermoplasmatota archaeon
ATGGATGCGATGGAGCTGGTCCATCTGAAGGAGGGGTTGAACGTCCTGATGTCCCTTGTTAACGACGCGAACAGGTACTTCAACAGTTCGGCTCCATGGAAGGCGATAAAGGAGGACAGGGACAGATGCGGAACGATACTGTCAGTTGCACTTCAGGTGGCGAAGACGATAGTTTACGGTTTCCACCCTTACATACCACACGCCACCGCCAGATGGTGCAGGATGACGGGTATCGACGCACCTGGCCTATGGACCGAGGGGATTGAACCCTTTCCCGAAGGACATAAGCTCACCATGCCAGATCCGCTGTTTACCAAACTGGAACTTATGGAAGAAGAGGTCGATGAAAAGGGAAACGATGAGAAAGATGAAGGTGTGAACATGCCGCTTGAGGATGAGGAAGGAATAGTTACATTCGATGAGTTCATGAAAAACAGGCTGAAGGTGGGAAAGATCCTTGAAGTGAACGATCACCCCAAGGCTGACAGGCTCTACGTACTATCGGTGGACCTGGGAGAGGGGAAGCCCAGGACATTGGTCGCGGGACTGAAGGACTACTACAAGAAGGAGGATATGGTCGGGAAGCACATTATCGTGGTATCCAATCTGAAACCCGCCAGGATGAGGGGCATTGAATCCCAGGGAATGCTTCTTGCAGCGGAAAAGGATGGTGTCGTATCGCTCCTGACCCTGGATCGGATAGTGCCACCCGGTTCGGAGATCCATTAGACGAACATCGGATGCTTGCTCTTTCCCGTGCTGTTTCCGTTCAGCCTGATCAATCCACCCTCTGCACCGCTCTCGCGGATCTTACGCACGGCCGCCCTCATATCGGAGGAGGTAACCTTTTTTCTCTCGTCCCGGATGGCGAACATACCTGCCTCCATGCATACCGCCATTATCTGGGACCCGTTGAACCCGTCGATCCCTCTGGAGATCTCCTCCAGGTCCACGTTCCTGTCTATATTCATGTTCCTCGTATGAACCCTGAATATCTCCATCCTCGACCCGTGATCGGGGAGGGGTATGTCTATAACCCTGTCGATCCGGCCAGGTCTGAGGATGGCCGGGTCCAGTATGTCCGGCCTGTTCGTGGCCGCGATGATCCTTACGTTGGAAAGGGGATCAAAGCCGTCCAGCTCTGAAAGTAGCTGTATCAGGGTCCTTTGGACCTCCCTGTCAGCCGACGTCGTCGAATCCGTCCTCCTTCCCGCCACGGAATCCAGTTCATCAAGGAAGAGGATCGAGGGGCTGCGCTCCTTGGCGAGCTGGAAAAGCTCCCTCACCATCCGGCTCCCCTCTCCGATGTATTTCTGTACCAGTTCGGATCCCACCATCCTAAGGAAGGTCGCCTCAGTGGAATATGCTATGGCCTTTGCAAGAAGGGTCTTTCCACATCCAGGAGGTCCGATAAGAAGCACCCCCTTGGGTGGTTCTATGCCCACACCTTTGAATAGGTCCGGCCTCAACAGGGGAAGCTCCACGACCTCCTTGAGCTCGTTTATCTGCTCCACGAGCCCCCCCACATCATCGAAGCTAACCTCGGGCCGTTCAAGTATCTCGGAGGCCCCCACCAGGGGGTCCTTGGATGAAGGTAGGGTACCTATTATGCTCATGGTGTCCTTGTTCAGGGATACCTGGGTCCCCACCTGCAGGTCATCCCTGTCCAGTGTGGATGAGAACCTCACCACGAACGAGGGTCCTCCCGATGTTGAGATGATCATCATATCGTCCTTGAAGAAATCGACGATCGTTCCGACGATCATCGGCGGGGACTTGAGTTTGTTCAACTCACTATTGAGGAACATGACCTTGTTCTGGAGCCGCAGGACCTCGCTCTCCACCTGATCCTTCTCCCGACGCGCCTGAATGGCTTCCTTCTTCCAGGGATTATCACTGTCGTTCCACAGTATTCTCTGGATATCCTCTTCCGAGAGCCCCTCAACTGGAGATTCATTCTCATCGCTCTCTGGGGGTAGATCGCCCGGGTCTATCCGGTCATCCGGCTCCTCGTCGGGAGCCTCCTCCTCGTCGGTTTTTTTTCTCCTGGCCATCGGTTCACTTCAATTAATAATCAATTCACAGTTAATATAATGTTTTCCCTCAGATGAACGATTATTGATATCCTGGCCCTTTGAGGACAAATACTTATAGTATGTACAATCTGAAGTAAAATGGTGGTTATCTGTACGAGGCCGTCCTTTCGGTGAACCTTCAAAAAAGCTGGATCGGAAAGGTCATGAGACAGCTTCCAGTCTCCGTGAATGTCCTTGACACGATACCTCTGGGAGAGGATGGGGTACAGGACCTTGTAGAGGTTAGACTCAACGGAACCACCATTGAAGTCCTATCGGATACCATCGGCAAACTGGAAGGGGTGGATTTTGTAAAATCCACGAAGATCGATCAGGACAGGGTGATCCTGATCGTGGGGACAAAGGACTGCTGGGGCTGCAGGGCCGTTGTGGATTCCAAGTGCTTTCTGATCTCCGCCACATCGGATGCGGACGGTTGGGTGGAATGGAAGCTGGTGATGGACGAGAAGAGGCAGCTGCAGCAGCTTGTCGAGGGTCTGGAGGAGAACGGTGTCGAGACCAGGCTTGTTATGATCGCTCCCGTGGATGACAAGGAATCCCTCACACAGCGCCAGGAGACGATCATCAAGACCGCACTGGAGAGGGGATATTACGATTTCCCCAAGAGGATCGGTATCAGGGAGCTCGCCAGGATCTTCTCGATCTCAACCGCCTCGGTATCCGAAACGTTGAGAAGGGGACAGAAGAAGATCATCGAGCAGTATTTCCAATCCAAAAAGGACCTGTGAAACCTCCCCTATGATATATGGTGACAAATTAATATACTCCTATCCATTCCCATTATAATATCGGGAAGATGATCCACAGGTAGAGGGTATGATCATGGCATATTTTGATGCGAGCTCGGCGATGCCAACGAGGCAGGAGGTGATCGACGAGATCGTCCTGTATATGGGGGTTGACTTCGGCAATCCCGCCTCCATCCACGGTTGGGGATCAGCTCCGAAGAGGGGTATGGAGAGGGCGAGGGAGGAGATAGGGAGCCTGATCAACGCCATGTCCGAAGAGATCATATTCACCTCGGGGGCCACCGAATCCATCAATCTCGCTTTGAGTGGGAGCCTACCCCATACTGAAAAAGGGAGGAAGAAGGTCATCACATCAGCAGTGGATCACCGATCGGTCAGGGCGACCGCGTCCGCACTTGCGAATTCCGGATACGAGGTGATCGGTCTCGAGGTCGATAGATACGGTGTGATCGACCTGGAAAAGGCGGATAGGGTTATCGGGGACGACACCGCACTGGTATCGATACCATTCGCCAGTTCGGAGGTCGGTTCGATCCAACCCCACGAGAAGATCGTGGAAATGGCCCACAGATGCGGCTCACTTATCCACATGGACCTCACCATGGCCGCATTTCAGGAACCGATGGATGCCGCACGGATAGGTATGGATCTTGCCACCCTATCCTCGAACGATCTGCTGGGTCCCAAGGGTGTCGGAGCTTTGTACGTAAAAAGTGGAGTTAAGATGACCCCGGTTCTGAGAGGGGGCGGACAGGAGAGGGGACTGCGAAGCGGAAGCGAGAACGTGGCCGGGATCGTGGGTATGGGGGCGGCAGCGCGGATAAGCAGGGAGCGGATGGGAGAGGTGAGGGAACATCTATTTGAACTGAGGGACAGCCTGGGGCGTGGCCTGCTGCGGATAGAGGGCAGCCATTTGAACGGTCATCCAACTCATAGGCTGCCAAACAACCTCAACATCAGGTTCGATTACATCGAGGGGGAATCGATGCTGATGCTTCTGGACATGAACGGGATCGGGGTCGGCACGGGATCGGCATGTTCCTCGAAGACCCTGGAAGCGTCCCATACACTTCTTTCCATGGGCCTCCCACACGAGAAAGCCCACGGATCGATGCAGATAACACTCAACCCGCTTAATACCAGAGAGGAGGTGGATCACATGATCGATGTGATGCCCGGGATCGTCTCCGATCTGAGGGCCATGTCGCCCCTCTACAACAAGGAGGAATGAACATGATGGATAGATTGGAATACAACGATATGGTCCTTGAGCATTTCAAGAATCCCAGGAACGCCGGTAGACTGGAGGGAGCAGATGCGG
>JAUVLN010000161.1 GCA_030600725.1 Thermoplasmatota archaeon
CCTCTCGGACCTTGTAATGCATCTGAGCAGGGTGGATTTTCCCGAGCCGTTGGGCCCCAGTATGCCCACGAACTGTCCCTCCTCCACCTCGAGATCGATCCCCTTGAGAACGGCCGGACCCCTGTCGTAGGAGAAGTTCAGGGCCGATATCCTGAGCATCAGACCTCCCTCCTTGCGATGAGAAGGTAGATGAAGAACGCCCCTCCGATGAGGCCCGTGACGATCCCCAGCGGAATGATCCTGTCTATGAGCGCCCTGGAGGCCAGATCGCTCAGGATGAGGAACGTCCCTCCAAGGAGGGCGGAGCCGGGGATCAGGATCCTGTGGTCCGGACCCACGACCCTCCTCAGCATATGGGGGATGATCAATCCCACGAACCCGACTATCCCTACGAATGGAACAGTGACCGCGGTCATCATGGATGCGACGGCGAGGATGATCAGCTTGCTCTTCTCCACATCCACACCCAGATGTTTGGCCCCCTCCTCTCCCGCACTGAACGCGTTGAGGTCCCTTCCATAGAAAGAAAGCACTATCGCACCCAGGACGGCCACAGGTGCCACCCAGAGCAGTTCCGTCCATGTAGAATTGCCGCAGGTCCCCATCAGGGAGAAGATCACCTCGGTGGGGTTCTCCACGAAGAAATAGATGAGGAAGTAGGTGGCTGACGTGAGAAATGCGGACAGGGCGATCCCTCCCAGGAGAAGGTTGGCTATTGGTAGGCGGTTCCCCCTCCTTGCGATGGAGTATGCCAGAAACACCGATCCGAATCCGAATATAAAGCTCAATAACATCCTGGGATATAGTGAGTTCCCCCAGCCCATCTGGTTGAATATGACCTGTCCCAGAACGGTCCCGAAGGCCCCTCCCGCCGAGATGCCTATGATGAACGGGTCTACCAGAGGATTCCTGAAAAGCCCCTGCATGGACGCCCCGGAGCCGGCCAGGCCAACCCCCACGAACAGGGCCATCAGTACGATGGGAAGCCTCACCCTGACCACGATGGTGATCCATGTATCGGGGAGGTCCCCGGATAGATGTTCCATTCCCGGAACCATTCCTGCGATGATCCTCGCGATATCCGGAAAAGGGATCCTCTCCGTTCCTATCGATGTGCCAAGCAGTACGGCGAGTATCAGGGCCAGGGTCAGAACGATGATAACAAGGCCCCAGTACCCCCGCCTCATGCTTCCTCAACGTACGCGAGAATATATTCGTGGAACAGCTCCAATCCGTCTATCATCCTGGGGCCGGTCCTGTCGACCAGGTCCCCCTCGACATCGTAGACCGCACCGCTCTTTACCGCCTCGATGTCCTGAAGCCTCTCGTCGGAAAGGATGAGGCTTCGGGATTCAGTTGGCCAGGTGGAGCTCTGCGATGTGAATATGATGTCCGGGTTGGAGGTGATGATCGTTTCGATAGAGACGGTGATCCCCTTCCCCGTGTCGTCGGATATCACACACCGTCCTCCGGCAGTATCGATAAGGCTGCCCGAGAAGGTCGAATCGGTGAGCACCCAGGGATCGGAGGCTCCGTCATAGTAGCTGATATGGAGGATCCCCGGCCTATCTTCGATGGCCGCTCCGGCCTCCTCCACGGCATCCAGCCTGATCTCGATATCATCAGAGAGCGCCTGAGCCTCCTCCTCCAGGTCCAGGATGTCGCCTATCTCAACGATATTGCGAATGATGTCATCCATCGTGGTCGGGTAGACGCGGTACACGTTCAATCCCATGTCGGTCAGCGCCTTGTGATCGTCCCCGGTGACGTCAAGCGTCCAGTCCATGAAGATGATGTCGGGTTCGGCAGCGATGATCGCCTCCATGTCCATTCCATCCCAGGAGAAGACCCTTTCCAATCCCTGCACCTCGTCCGGGTGATCGGATGTGTCGTCGCAGGCCACTATCAGATCCCCTCCGCCGATGGCGAATACAAGCTCCGTGAGTGCGGGGGTCAGGGTGATCACCCTCCCGGGCGTCCCATCGAGATATATCGTGTCCCCCATGTCGTCGGTGAATTCCAGGTCTCCCCTCGTTCCGTTCTCTATGCATCCCGATATCGCCCCGATCAGGATCGGGACCAGCAGGACCATTGCCATCCATTTTCCATTCATCATCCTCACCGTTATCTAAGTTTTAATATTATTAAAGTAAACTTGAAATAATTAAAGTGTATTTTAGAAGGGTAGGGGTGGGGAATATTTAAGATTATCCTGCCCGGAGAACGATCGGATGGATGTACTGAGAAAAAAGAGTGTTGCGACCAGGATGCTGATACTTCTGGAGATAGTGGTCAATAGAACGGGATCGATGCGGCAGATAGCAGATGGTGTAGGCATCACACCGCAGGCCGTATGGGATTATCTGGGGAAGATGGAGGCGGAGGGAACGGTCGTGATGAAAGGCAGGCTTCCAACGGCGACCGTCAAGGGGGTAGATCTCCTCCATCGGAACCTTCTTTCCCTGAAGGGTTTCGTGGATGGATCGGTGTCCAGGTTGGCGATCGTTGCGTCCACGGATGCCATCGCGGGTGAGCCGATCTCGAAGGATGATACGGTGAGTCTGGTCATGAGGAATGGGCTCCTGTTTGCGGTATCGGGCGATGGCGGCCCATCCGTCGGTACGGCCCGGAACGACTGTCGAAAATGGGATATGGTGACGGTATCCAATCTGCGTGGGGTCATGGAGATCGAGAAGGGGGATCTGCTCCTGATCGAGATACTCCCCGCCAGGTCGGGCGGGGGATTCATGAGGGTGGATAAGGATGACCTGATGGAGGAGTTCCATTCATTTTCATCACAAAAGGGTGAGATGGGGCCGCGTTTCGCTGCCGCCGACCTCGAGGCCGTCGCCCTGGCCAAACGCTCCGGCATGGAGGAATATCTTGAACTCCCCAACTGGGAGATGCTCCGTGACCATCTGGAACGGGGTGTCAATATGATCGCAATGGGAACCCCTCATACGATCGCCTCGTATCTGTCCCACCTGGAAAAGGAGGAGGGAGGTATCCTGTGGAGGAGGAGCCGGATATCGGGCCTCACCTCTGAAAAGAAGAGATAGAACCTATTTATTTCAAAAGGCCGATCCCCTCCCATGTATCTCAGGGGTTTCAGGTACGCATTAGGCCTAACGGGCATCCTGCTTGTTCTGCTGTTTGCACAGGCCGCCGCAGGTGTGGAGCTTCCGGAGACCCGGAACACGTTCTCCGATCTTGATAGCCTTCACAACGGGACCGCTCACGATTACACGACCCTTGATATCGGAGATGAGTACATATTCGAGGATGTTGTGCTTGACTCGATCCTGGCGGATCAGGAGACGGTGGTGTACTTCCTATCAACGGGCCAATCCGCCTACAGCCCTACACTGATATATCCGGGCGACCACACCTCCCTGTTCATCAAGGGCGCCCAGGTGAGGATCAGGGTGGAGATAATAGGCGATCCTGCCAACGCAACATGGGAGGCTGCCGAGGCCGACATCCTTGGTGTCCAGGTGATCAAGGAGGCCGTAGAGCACAGGATAGACAAGGAGAAGATCTCCATATTCAGGTTCGACATAGACCGGGAGTGGATCCCCGACGATCTGGAGACCCCATGGGGTGAGTTTGCCATCATGCTCGTCCTGTGGTCCATCACCACCGTTATCCTCTGGTTGATATTCCACAGGGTCGTCCTGGTGATCGCGAAGAAGACAAAGACCAATCTCGATCTGAAGATCTTCAACATCATCAGGGTCCCGTTCTTCACCGTACTCCTGCTCTACGGCCTGCTGGTCTCCCTTGCAAGGGTGGTCAACGACGACCTGACCGATGTGATGTACGGCGTCTATATCAGCGGCCTGATAATAATGGTGACCTACTCACTGGCCAGGGTATTCAAGCTGATCGTAAGCGATTATCTGGTGGAGCTGGCGAAGAAGACCGAAACCAAGGCCGACGATGCCCTGCTCCCGTTGATCAGCAAGACTGGGACCGGATTGATATGGGTGGTGGGCGTGATCATGTTCCTGGATACGCTGGGACTGGACATCACCGTGTTCGTGATGGGCATGGGCGTAATGGGTCTGGTCGTGGCCTTCGCCGCCCAGGACACCATGTCAAACCTCTTTTCGGGCATCATGATACTGATCGACCGACCGTTCAGTGAGGGCGACTGGATCCAGCTGGACGACAATGTGTATCAGGTTGTCGATATTGGTCTCAGGTCCACAAGGATGTTCAACTCGATCAAGAACCAGATGGTGACCATCCCCAACTCCAGGATATCCGACCATATGTTCTCGAACCTGAACCTCCCGGATACGAAGGGGAGGATCACCGTCAAGGTGGGTGTCGGATATGGATCGGATCCCAAGAAGGTCGGAAGGATCCTTCTGGACCTGGCACGGGACCATCCCGATACATTCCAGGACGAAAAGCACGAACCATTCTACCGTTTCTCGTCCTTCGGGGACTCCTCCCTGGATTTCTCCCTGACCTTATGGGTGAAGAATTTCAACGACCAATGGAGGGTGTCAAGCGAGGTAAAGGAGATGATCTTCTACCGCTTCGCCAGGGAGGGCATCGAGATACCGTTCCCGCAGAGGGTGGTCCATCATGTGAATGAGGATCCGGCAGCCGATGTTAAGAAGGATACCAGGGCCCCTTCGCCTGATATGAAGAACCTCGCCCCGTGACCCGGTCACACACCTATGCTGTAATTGTGGGAGTCATCGGAGTATATGCCGTTAACGGATACGTGGAACCAGTCGTAGAAGGTCGTCCCTTCCAGGCTGGTCCTCGTACCGTAACCCTCCACCCTGAGGGACCACATCCCGGGTTCGGCGTCGGCGATCGTGAATATCCTCTCCGAGATATCGATGGTCTCGCCCGAGATCGCATCGAACCTCCTCTCCTCCATGACGGATAGGGTGCCCTTCTCCTCCTTCAGTATGGTGATCACCACATATCTCTCGAAGTCTATTCCAGCCGCATCTCCCATGAAGAAATGGACCTGGGCCTGAACGTAGAGCTCTCCCCCCAGCTTTCCGATCTCGAAATTATCGATCTTGCGGACGAACTCCTGAGCCCCGATCTCAAAGGATTGGTAGTCGATGGGGCCCTGGAACTCGTACCTGATATCGGCGATGGTCCCCCGGGTCATGTCGGTATTATCTATCTTTGGCGGTATTATGATGTCCCTTGCCGAATGGATATCGAAACAGCCCGTGGTGAGCACCGTGGACACGATAAGCAGGGAGATGATCGCCAGGAGGAGAGGGCTTTTACTTTTCACGGGGGATGGATGGCCCTCTTACGATAAAACAATAACGACAGAGGGATCGCACATCTTTGATGTCGTCGATAGGGTCATTGGACCCTGCGGAACGGCTCCCGGTTTCCAAGGGGGACGGTCGCATCCATCCCCATCTTGGAGGTGGTTCCGTCCTCGTTGGCGGACGGGTCCAGTGTCGAACCCCTGACATTCTCGACGATCAGCAGATCCCTGTGAGGCTGGAAACGGGTGGCCAGAGCCCACTCCACCATATTATCGTCGAAGATGTCCACATCCTCGTCCACGATCACCACCCTCTTCATCGAGGGATGGCCGGTGAAGGCCGCCATGATGGCGTTCTTTCCGTCTCCCTCTTTCTGTTTCCTGATGGAGACCACGCAGTGGAGCCACCCGCAGCCCCCCTCGGTCAGACGGACGCCCTTGACGTG